>JADGRT010000117.1 GCA_017880715.1 Verrucomicrobiia bacterium
CCGGACGATGCGGTCGGCATAATAGACTGAGTCGCTGATTTGCGAGCCGCCGAAACCGCGGTTGATGACCGGGGTGCCGGAAAAATCCTGCGCCAGGGTTTTCCAAAGCCGGATGCTGGAACTGCCCACGAACAGGACGGCGTTGCGAGGAGGCGGATGGGTTCGATCGGCGGCGGCGAAAGCGGCGATTTCGGATTCCCAGCGTATGACCTCATTCGTGGCGGCGGCCTGGCCTTGCGCCAGCGGAAAAAGAAACGTGACCAGGCATAAAACCAAACCATGCCTGGAAAACCTAACCATACGATCAACAGTGGACATGACGGATCGGTGCAATGATTTTTTAGTAAAAGCCTAATCTAGCTGGTCGTAGGGGAGCGCATGGGTTTCACTTTGGGATTTTTCATAACCGGTGACGCAGTTAGACTGGTCCATTGTCCGCTGGTTGACAAACAAAAAAACCGCGCTGGGAAGAAAGCGGGTGCAACTAAATCGAAGGGGTGTGGAAAATCGATGAGCCCGATTCGCCGGGTTAGGGAACCCGGCCTGCAAGATTCCTGGTTTTTGTAGGCCCGGTGCCCCCACCGGGGCGCTCCCTCTTTTCCCCTAGGAAACGCCGTCATTCATCGCCTTCCAATTCCGTCAGTCGCGTTGCCTCGGCCTCCCATTCGACCGTCAACCGCTCCAACAACTCGCGTCCCTCGCTCACCTCCCGGTTGATCGCCACGACGCGCGCGGAGTCTTCGTAGGTTTTCGGATCCTGCAGTTCGGCGGTCAGGTCGGCCTGGTCCTGCTCCAACTGCATGATCTCGTCCTCGAGTTCTTTCACCAGCTTGCGCTGAGCCACGCGCTCCTGGTAGCGGGCTTGACGTTCGGCGGCCGCGAGGCGTTTTTGTTCGCGCGCGGTGCTGCGCGGGGGTTCGGTGGACTTGGGTTTTCCCTCGCTCAGCGCGCGCGCCGCTTCCGCCGCGGCCAACGCGGCCATGCGATCGACGTAATACTGGTATTCCCCCGGGTAATGCGTCAGCACCCCATGGCGCACATGCACCACGTGATTGGCAATGGACCGGATGAAATGCACATCGTGGCTGATGAAAATGATCGTGCCCGAGTATTGCTCCAAGGCCCAAATCAAGGCGTCCAAGCTGGCCAGATCCAAATGCGTGGTCGGCTCGTCCATGAGCAGCAGGTTGGGCGGATCCAGCAGCAGCTTGACCAGCGCCAGGCGGCTCTTTTCGCCGCCGCTCAGCACGCTCACCTTTTTGAAGACGTCGTCGCCGCAAAACAGAAACGATCCCAGCACCTCGCGCACGAACAGCTCGGTGACCCGCTGCGGCGTGTCCAACGCCTCCTCCAACACGGTGCGCTCCAGGTGGAGGGTTTCGGTGCGGTACTGCGCGTAATAACCGGATCGCACCTGGTAACCCAGTTCGCGCGCGCCGGCCTGCACGGGCAGCACGCCCGCCAGCAGTTTGAGCAGCGTCGATTTGCCGGCGCCATTGGGTCCCACCAGCACGATGCGCTGGCCGCGCTCCGCCTGGAAATTCAAACCGCGATAAATCACCTGGTCGCCGTAAGCGTGATCCACCTCCTTCAGGGCGATCACCCGCAAACCGCTGCGCGCCGGCTGAGGGAAGGAAAAATCCACCGTGGCCTCGGAACCTTCCGGCGCTTCGATTTTTTCCATGCGATCGAGCTGCTTGAGCTTGCTCTGGGCCTGGGATGCCTTGGTCGCCTTGGCGCGGAAACGGTCAATGAAATCCTGCAAATGCTGGATTTTCCGCTGCTGGTTTTTATAGGCCGCCTCCTGCTGGACAATCTGCCGCTCGCGCTGCTGCAGATAAGCGTCGAAATCTCCCGTGTACCGGTAGAGGCGTTCCTGGCGGATTTCCCAGACCGAACCGATCAGTTGATTTAAAAAATCCCGGTCATGCGAAATCATCAGGATGGCGCCGGGATAATGCTTCAGATAGTCCTGGAACCATTGCAGCGTCTCGAGGTCGAGGTGATTGGTGGGTTCGTCCAGCAACAACAGATCCGGTTCCAGCACCAGCAGGCGAGCCAGATAAGCCCGCATCACCCAGCCGCCGCTCAGCGTCCGGACCGGCCGGTTGAAATCGCTTTCGCGAAAGGCCAGCCCGCGCAAAATGGCCTTGGCCTTGGGCTCCAGGTGATGACCGCCCAACGTCTCGAAATGGTCCTGGAGTTGTTGAAAACCCTCGGCGTCGAGATGCCCTCCGGTCTCCCGCCCGGCCAGGTGCGCCTGCAACAATTCGACCTCTGGCGTGACGGCCATGGCCAGTTCCAGGACGGTCTCATTGCCCGCCGGCGCGCTTTCTTGCGGCAGATGACCGATCGTGACACCGCGCTGAAGCTGAATGGCCCCCGCATCCGGCAGCTCCCGTCCGAGGATCATGGAAAACAACGTGGTTTTGCCCGATCCATTCGGCCCCACCAAGCCGATGCGGTCGGTGCGAACCAAACTCAGCGACACCTCGGCAAACAGGGTCCGCGCGCCGACGGTTTTACCCAGGCCCGTCAGCGTTAGCATTGCACCTCGCTCTGAATCTCGCCCGTTTGCAGCTTCGTTTTCAACCGCTGTCCGGCCCGGACTTCCGCAGCGGCGCGAATGACCCGGCCGGTCGTTGCGTCCAGGGTGATGGAATAACCGCGTTGGAGAACCTGTTGCGGAGATAACAAACGCAACCGCGTCGCGGCTTGTTGCCAGCGGTCATGGAGCATGGCAACGCGGCGATCCACTCGCTCGTTCAATTGCCCCTTCAGGATTAGCCACCGTTCCCGGCGCTGGGCCAGCGCCTGGGCGGGACGCACCGCTTGCAGTCTTTGGCTCAGCACCTGCCAGCCGGTCTGGTGTGTCCGCCAGCGGAACTTGACTTCGCGCGCCATGGCCGCCTGCCAATCGTCGAGCCGTTGAAACTGCGCCTCCATGCGGCGCCGGGGGTGTGCCCGGGCCAAACGCTGGCGTAGCGCCTCCGCATCGTCACGGGCCCAGGCGAATCGTTGACGGGCCAGTTGCCGCAGACGCGCCGGCGCCTCCGCTAGAAATGCACGGCTCGCATAAACGCCCTCCGTAATGATTTCGGCGGCCGCGCTGGGCGTGGCCGCTCGCACATCGGCCACAAAATCGCTGATGGTAAAATCGATTTCATGCCCCACCGCCGAAACCACCGGCAGCGCCGACTCGAAAATGGCGCGCGCCACAACCTCTTCGTTAAAAGCCCACAGATCCTCCAGGCTGCCGCCGCCGCGGGTCACCAGGATGAGATCGAGCGGGTGACCGCCTTGGGACCAATCGTTGAGCAGACGGATTGCCGCGGCGATTTCCTCGGCGGCGCCGCTGCCCTGCACGCGGCAGGGGGCCAGCACGAGGGCGAGTGACGAATACCGCCGTTCGATGACCTGCATCACATCGCGCAAGGCCGCGCCCGTGGGTGAGGTAACCACTCCAATCCGCTGCGGATAACGGGGCAAAGGGCGTTTCCGCTCCGGGGCAAACAGCCCCTCGGCCTGGAGCTTTTGTTTGAGCCGCTCGAAAGCTGCTTGGAGCGCGCCCATGCCTTCGCGTTCAACGCCCCGCACCCTCAGTTGGTATTGGCCGCGCGGTTCATAAACCGTCAATTCGCCCTGCAAATTGACCTTGCGTCCATCCTCTAGCCAGTCGCGATTGACGCCGGGCGTGCCGCGGAACAGCACGCAGCTCAATTGGGCGGCGGCATCTTTCAGCGTAAAATAATAATGACCGGAGCTCTGCGCGCGCAAATTGGTGATCTCGCCCGTTACCCAGACCTGGCTCCATTGTGTTTCCAGCAGCCGTTTGATCGAGGTGGTCAACTCCGCCACCGACCACACCTTGCGCGTGGCCGCCGGAGCAAACAGATCGCCGAAATCCCATTGAGTGGTGGATGGTTTGGGGCGCATGCTTAAATAATTCGTCCTTCGTCCTTCGTCCTCGTCCTCGTCCTCGATTGATTTCTCGCACCACTCACAGCCAACGAAAGAGCGCCGGACCCGATCGAGGACGAGGGACGAGGACGATTACGAAGCGCGTAGCCGTTCCGCTGCGATGTCATCGAAGCCAGGTTCATTTCGCTCCTGGCGCAGCCTTTTCCGCTTCCGGCAAGGGCTCGGAAATCCGCTGGATGCTTTGGGCGCGACCGGATTGAGGGTCGATCGTAATGACCACCCCTTGTAACATGATTCGGCCTTTGGCCACGGGAAACCGTTGAGGTTCGCAGGTGATAAATCGTTTGATGACCGGTTCGATCTCGCGGCCCAGCACGCTTTCATGCGGTCCGGTGAAGCCGGCATCGCAGAGGAAGGCCGTTCCCCCGGGGAAAATCTGTTCGTCGGCTGTCTGGACGTGGGTGTGCGTTCCCACGACGGCGCTGACCTGCCCGTCGAGCATCCGGGCCATGGCGATTTTCTCCGAGGTGGCTTCCGCATGGATGTCCACGAAAATGCACGGAGTGATCGCTCGCAAACGCCGCACCTCCTGTTGCACGCAAGAAAAGGGATTTTCCAGGTCGGGCATAAAAGTGCGCCCCTGGACGTTCACCACCGCCATCGGGGGTTGTTCCTTCAATTGGACCAGGCAACTGCCGTGCCCCTGCGTGTCGGGCGGATAGTTCAGGGGGCGCACCAGACGCAGTTCCTTTTTCAACAGCTCGACGATTTCCTTCTGGTCCCAAAGGTGATCGCCCATGGTGATGACATCCACGCCGGCGTCAAACAAGTCGCCGGCTGTAGCCACGGTCAGGCCGCTGCCTCCGGCGGCATTTTCACCGTTGGCGATGACCACCGACAATTGACGTTGCTGGCGCAGCCGCGGCACCAGCTTTTGTACCGCGCGCCGGCCTGGCTCGCCCACCACATCGCCTATGAACAAAATATTCACGGGCATTAAAGTAGTCGGGATAATCGCGCTGGCAAGCCAAAGGATGTTTTGGCCCATGACAAGCCACGCCACCTTATGTTAACTTTCGGTTCATGCGGAACCCCATCATCGTTGCTCTCGATGTGCCCGGTCTGGACGCCGCCCTGCTTTTGGTGGAGAGGCTGACACCCGTGGTCGGAGCGTTTAAGGTCGGCAAGGAATTATTCGTCAGCGTCGGACCGGAAATCGTGCGGCGGATTCGCGCCGCCGGCGCGCCCGTGTTTTTGGATCTGAAGTTCCATGACATCCCCAACACCGTGGCCCAGGCCGTTGCCGCGGCGACGCGGTTGGACGTGCAGATGCTTACCGTCCATGCGTGCGGCGGTTCGGCCATGCTCCAGGCCGCGGAACGTTCCGCGCACGAAACCGCCGCCCAGCTGGGCCGGCCCGCGCCGCTGGTGCTTGGAGTCACTGTTTTGACCAGCCTCGATAGCAACGCGCTCAATGAAATCGGTTGTGAGGCCAATGTGGGACACCAGGTGGAACGACTGGCCAATCTGGCCGTGAAATCCGGCTTGCGAGGCCTCGTTTGTTCCCCCTTGGAAATCGCCGCGCTGCGTCAGAACTTGCCCGAGCACGTGCAGTTGGTTACTCCCGGCATTCGTGGTCCCGACGATGCCACCGACGACCAGAAGCGCACGCTCAACGCGCGCGAAGCCATCGCGGCCGGCGCCAACTGGCTTGTGATCGGACGTCCCATCTGCGCCGCGCCCAATCCCCGAGCCGCCGCCGAACGCATTCTGGAATCGTTGGCGTAAGTCAGGGCATCGCCCGCCAGCTCGACCGGAGCGCCGGCAGGTTGCCGGCTTTTGATCGTCCTCGTCTTCCTCCTTCGTCCTCGAAATAAAAACCTGAATCGAGGACGAGGACGAGGGACGACGACGAGGACGAAGGATTGCGGCGGCCTCCGAACTCCCGATCCCGCGCTTCCCAGAAAGTCAATGCCGATGGTTCACCCTGCAAAGGTCCGAACCGCGCTAGCCAACCCTTTCTGTGACCGATAGACTAGACCTTCGAGCAATCGCGAATCCTATACCGCTCAGCTCCTGCGAGTAAATAGCGAATACCCCGAGAGACCAATGCCCACAACACGCCGGCTGCAATTCGTTCTGGAGGAGAGGAGGATTATTTATACGTATTGATGCCAATGCATATTGATGGGAAGTAAGTACAGAAGGGGGACCACAAATCCCCCTTCGAACCATCAGAGTACCAAGCTAAACGAATCCATAGGATGGCAAACCCGATCATCCAAACCCATTGGGTCATCGGGTTTGCTATTCTGTTACACGTTTGTGTGCAGAAAGGCTTAAACGTTGGCTCGTTTTTTCAATTTCAACGTTGGCAATTCATCTCTATTACCCCACAGGAGGAATACATGAACATTTACGAAGATAAATACCTGCGCGAAAAAGTGAACCGCATTATCGCCAGGCAGAAGGAGGGCAAGGTTGTCATTGCCGCCTATAAGGATGGCAGCGGTCTGCCGGCCAGGGAGGATCTCGGTCAAGAATTGACCCGTGCACCTTTCCCATACGACTATGCGGTCGGGAAAGCCGGTTATCTCAAGTACGACTCGGAACTCGGCGCATACCTGTTTACTGCAAAATCGGGTGAGAAACTGCCCCAGGCGTTGGCCAACTACCGACCTTTAGTCCTTGCAGAAGCAATTCTCGATGTGCAAGACAGGAGAATCAATATCCAATGCGGTGAAACCAGCGTCACTTTCACCGGTGTGCAGCCCTGGAAGGGGTTGTACGAAGTTCTGCGGGAGTTGAACGAAGAACTAGAGCGGATCAACGCCGGGATCGTCGTATGGAAAATCATTCCAAAGGAAAATGACAAAGCCAAACCAGGTGATCGTCTGTTCCCAGAAGCAGTACCAAAGCTGCGCAACGGGCAAGCCCTGGCGCACGTCACCGGCTATGCTTACGATAGTGACCACAACCTGGCCTATATCGGTCTGGTCGGTTATAAAACCAGCCTGGAATCGCTGCGGGTGACGCTCATGTTAGGGAAACCGCTGCAAATGACGCAAGATGGTGTGGGCGACGTCAGCCTTATCCCAACTGAAAAGTATGAACAGACCTGGCAAGCCATGCCGGAATACACCAGCCACCATGTCGGTTTTGTGTCACGGTTGGCGCTGCCCGGAAAGTGGGAACCAGAAGACTTCAGCGTATATCTGCTCGTCTTTCGAGGGACGCCTGATCCAGAGGATGAAATGATCCGGCTCTTTATTGAGCGGATCAAAGAAGCCCTGGAAGTGCCAATCCTGGACGAATGGGCAAGTACACTCTGGAGACAGGCCCGCAACCACGAGGTTGTCCAAGACCTGGTCACCGTTGGAGACTGCATCCTGGGAGCCAAAATTGACCTGCAAGCAGACTGGCAGGAACTACTGACCAAATTGTTAGCGCAGGAAGACATCTCACTAACCGTCTGAACGAACAAGTAAAATATCGCAAAATTCACCCCGGAGGGGTCGCTTTTCATCCCCTCAAGGGGTGGGACGCGCCTCCTACGGGGATTTTGTTACATAAAAGGAGTGTACAATGCGTCCACCAGCAATCGAACGAATGGGGTATTACCCCACGGATGACCCGGTTGTCGAGATCATCCGCACTTACCTGAAACCGCCCGTAGAGAAAGGGCGGTTATTTGATCCCTGCGCAGGGGAGGGCAAAGCCGCTTCTACCCTGGGCAATGTCCTCAACTGCGAAACCTGGGGTGCTGAACTCTCCCCGGAACGAGCTGAGAAAGCTCAAAGCGTGATGGATAAAGTCTACCAGGCTCCCTGGCAGGCCTGCGTCCTGAGCGATGAAAGTGTTTCCTGGCTCTACTTAAACCCCCCATACGAGTTTGACCGTTTCGAAGGTCAAAAACGGCTCGAATGGGATTTCCTCAAGACGACTACACCCAAACTGATGCACGGCGGGCTGCTGACCTACATCATCCCCCAGAAAATCCTGGGCATGATCGAGGTGGAGCGGCCCGATGCGCCCGACGACGA
>JADGRT010000008.1 GCA_017880715.1 Verrucomicrobiia bacterium
AGGTTCCAGCCATCCATAATCCGGCTCGAAAAATGCTCTGCTAAGTCTGCGCGAGCTTGCTTATGTGTATTGATCGACATCGTGGTTCTCGGTGCCGGGCTGGAAGTGTATTGATGCCTGGGCGCGTTTCGTTGGGCCAAAATATACTTAATCGATTGTTAATGAGCGGGTTGCGATATTCGACCGGCAAAGGTGACAACCTTCTTGCCGGCAACTTTTATCTTCCCAAGCTCCGATTAAATCGAGAGGCTGCGACAAATTTACATGAGAAAGCTTTGTAAAACTCTATTGTTGGCTTGGGTTGTATTTCTCACCAATGCGATGCCAGGCACGGTTCGGATCCAGGCCGCGATGCCTTTGCCGTGGCAGGACCAGGATATTGGGGCGGTGGCTTTGGTCGGAAGCGCAACCTATGTGGGAGGTTTGTTTACCGTGCAGGGCAGCGGCGACGATATATGGGACGCGGCCGATGGGTTCCACTTTGTTTTCCAGTCGCTGGACGGCGATGGCGAGATCCTGCTCAGGGTGGTGACTCAAGACATGTCCACTCACACCTGGGCGAAGGCAGGCGTGATGATTCGCGAAACCCTCAACGCCGATTCGGCGCAGGCGATGATGGTCGTGACGCCGGGACAGGGGACATCTTTCCAGTACCGCATGAGCACTGGACAAATCAGCGTTGATGCCACCCCAGGCAACGGCGTGATCGCCCCGTGTTGGTTAAAGATGGTGCGCAGCGGCGACACTTTGACCGGCTATTTGTCGGCTGATGGCAGCACTTGGGTAGAGCAGGGCATTATCACGATTCCCATGGCGAATTCGGTCTATCTTGGGATGGTTGTGACCGCGCACAACAACGCGGCGCTCAGCACGGCTACGTTCGACAATGTCCAGGTGGTGACCCCGCAAAAAACCGCTCCCAGCATCACCGTGCAGCCTCAGAGTCTGTCCATGGGCGATGGGGGGAAGGCCACGTTCAGTGTTACAGCCAGCGGAAGTCTGCCCTTGAGTTATCAGTGGCAGTTTAAGGGCGCCAATCTGGCGGGGGCCAACGGTACCACCCTGACGCTGGATCCCGTTCTAGCCAGCCACGCGGGTGTTTATAACGTGGTGGTGACGAACTCGCTGGGCAGCATCGTCAGCAGCAACGCGGTTCTGACGGTGATCTCGGATACCACGCCTCCGACGATCTCCTTGGTGACCAATCCGACCGCGACCAACGTGGTGGTGGTGTTTTCCGAGCCCGTACAGGTTGCCAGCGCCATCAACAGCGCCAATTATGCGCTTAACAACGGGGCCTCGGTGCAGTCCGTGGCCATGGGCGCCAACGATCAAACCGTCGTATTGACCACCACGGCCCTGGCGGGCGGCATGGCGTACACGCTCACGATCAATAACGTGCGGGATCGCTCTGCCAACGCCAATCCAATTGCCGCCAATTCCCAAGCCAGCTTCTCCGTCGTCGCCCAGCAGCTTCGCGGTCTTTATCGCGAAGTCTATAATGGAGCTAGTGGAACCCTATCGTCGTTGCTGAACCTGCCGAATTATCCGGATCGGCCGGATAGCACGGGTTACCTGACGAACGCCTTTGAATCGCCATCGAATATCGGCGATTATTACGGACAGCGGGTGCGTGGCTACGTGGTGCCGCCGGCAACCGGCAATTACACTTTTTGGATATCGAGCGATGACAACAGCGCGCTTTATTTGAGCACGGACGATCAACCCGCCATGAAGGTTCAGATTGCCAGCGTGAATTCCTGGACCGGCGTCCGCGTGTGGAACGTTGAAGCCAACCAGCAATCGTCTCCCGTGGCGCTGGAGGCGGGGAAAATCTACTATATTGAGGCGCTCATGGCCGAGGGGAGTGGCGGGGATAATCTGGCTGTGAAATGGCAGTTGCCCAGCGGCGCTCAAGAAGAGCCGATTCCCGCGTCGAGGTGTTATCCCTGGGGGACGGCGTTTTCGGCGCCCGTGATTGCGCTGCATCCGACCAGCGTCACATCGGTTGAGAACGGCGTGGCGGTTTTCCAAGTGGGGCTGAGCAGCCTGGGGCCTGCCAACTACCAATGGCAAAAGAACGGAGTTGCCATACCGGGAGCGACGAGTGTCATTTACACCAACGCGCCGGTCCCGTTGAGCGACAACGGCGCGCGTTTTCGTTGCCTGGTTTCCAATGCGATCGGCTCTACCAACAGCAATGAAGCGGTTTTGACGGTGACGCCCGACCTCACCCGGCCGACCGTGGTGGTGGCGCAAAATTTCGGCCGAACCAACGTCAATATCACGTTCAGCGAAGCGGTTCAGACCCCGGTTTCTGGCAACTTTACGCTCAACAACGGAGCGGCGGTGACAGCGGTGGCATTGGGATCGGATGCCAGGACTGTGGTTTTAACGACTTCGCCTCTGAATATTGGGACTGCGTATGTGGTGACTGTCAACGGAGTGAAAGATCGCGCGGTCACACCGAACACGATTTCACCGAACTCACCAATCACATTCACGGCCGTGGATTATGCCCCGCGCGATATCGGCAACCCAACAACGGGCGGCGCCACGGTGGGAGTCAGCAACGGTTACGACATCACGGGTGGTGGCAGCGACATCGGAGGCATCTCGGACCAATTGCAGTTTGGATACCAGCTTCGTACCGGGGACTTCGATGTGAAGGTGCGGGTTCAATCGCTCGATTTGGCGGATACCTGGTCCAAGGCGGGATTGATGGCGCGCGAAACAACGGATGCCAACAGCCGGTTTGCCGGCGTGCTGGCCACGCCAAGTCTTGCTGGTTGTTTCTTTGAATCGCGTAACAATGCTGGCGCTGCTGCCGTTACCGCGGGGACCTTCCCGGTCAATTTCCCCAATACTTGGTTGCGCTTAACACGATCAGGAAACCAGTTCACGGGTTATGCCAGTTTTGATGGGCTGACATGGACCCAATTGGGATCCGTATCGGTGACCATGCCAGCGAGCATTTATTTTGGCATGGTCGTCTGCAGTCACAATGCCGGCACGACGTCTCTGGCCCAGTTCCGCGATTTGAGCAACGTTACCGGCGGCGCTGTGGGTGCGATTTCCACCGGTCAGGAGCCCCTGGGGCCCTCCACGCGAAAAACCGGCCTTGTCATCAGTGAAATCATGTATCATCCGGCGCCGCGCGCCGACGGGCGAGTGCTGGAGTTTATCGAGTTGTTCAATGCCAATCCGTTTTCCGAGGATATTAGCGGGTATCGGCTTTCGGGCGACGTGGATTTCACCTTTCCGACCGGCACCGTCATGGCCGGCGGCGGATTTCTCGTGGTCGCTCGCTTGCCTCAGGACATGCAGGCGGTGTACGGATTGAACGGCGTCCTGGGTCCCTATACCAACACGTTGAAAAGCTCGGGCACCGTGCGGCTTCGCAATAATCGTGACGCCATTTATCTTGAAATTAATTACAACAACAAACCTCCGTGGCCGGTGGCTGCCGATGGCGCGGGACATTCGCTGGTGCTGGCCCGACCTTCGTACGGCGAGAACGATCCCCAGGCTTGGGACATCAGCGATGTCGTGGGCGGATCGCCCGGGAACGTGGACGCCTATCGTCCAAGTCCGCTGCGGTCCGTGGTGATCAACGAGTTTTTGGCGCACACCGATCCGCCGCTGGTGGACACGGTCGAGCTCTACAACCACAGCAATCAAGCGGTGGATTTGTCCGGCTGCGTTCTTACCGACGATCCGAACACCAACAAGTTCGTCCTACCTTCCGGCACCTCAATCCCGGCGCGCGGTTTTCTAATTTATGACGAAACCCAGATGGGTTTTGCCCTGAGTGCCGCCGGGGAGACCCTTTATTTCAAAAATCCATCGCTGAGTCGGGTGTTGGACGCGGTGCGTTTCGAGGCTCAAGCCAACGGAGTTTCGATGGGACGTTATCCGGATGGCGCGGCGGATTTTTATCCGATGGCAACACGAACCCTGGGGACGTCCAACAGCGGCATTGGGATTCACGACATCGTGATTAACGAAATCATGTTCGATCCCATCAGCGGCAACAGCGATGACGAATACGTTGAGCTTTACAATCGGGGCGCCAATCCCGTGGACCTGAGCCGATGGAAATTCATTGCGGGGATTAGTTTTACGATGCCGACCAACACCGTGCTGGCCGCCAACAGCTATTTGGTTATCGCCAAGAACGCCACGAACCTCTTTGCCAAGTATCCGAATTTGAATGCGGGCAACACGGTGGGCGATTTTAGTGGCACCTTGGCCCATAGCGGGGAGCGACTGGCGCTGGCCATGCGCGATGAAATCAAGTCCACCAACACCGAGGGAGTGGTGACCAGCCAGCCAGTCGAGATCGTCGTGGACGAGGTTACCTACCGCAAGGGAGGCGCTTGGGGACAATGGTCCGCCGGCGGAGGCAGCAGTCTCGAATTGATCGATCCGCGCAGCAACCCTCGTTTGCCCAGCAACTGGGCGGACAGCGATGAGACCGCGAAGACGGCCTGGACGACCATTCAAGCCACGGGGCCGATGGATAACGGGCGTGAGACAGCGAAGTATTTGGAGGTCATGCTCAACGACGCTGGGGAATGCCTGGTGGACAACGTTGAGGTTTTGGATGGCGCGGGGACGAACTTGGTGGCCAATTCCACCTTTGAGAGTGGCTGGGGCAACTGGGTGGCGCGCGGCAACCAAGTCCGGAGCACCATCGAAACCGTCTCCGGGCTGGGCGGTTACAACAGCAGCCAGTCGCTGCATTTGCGCGCGAGCGGGCGGGGCGATTACGGTGCGAATCGGGTGATCACCACACTGAGCCGGGTGCCGTCGGGCACCGTTACCATCCGAGCCAAAGTGCGGTGGCTATGTGGTTTCCCCGAAATCCTCATGCGGCTGCACGGAAATTTCATGGAGGCGACGGGTTCGCTGGCCGTGCCCGCCGGTTGCGGAACGCCAGGCGCTCGCAACAGCCGTTGGGCATCGAATGCGGGACCGGCCATCTACGAGGTGAAACCCTATCCGATTCTGCCGGCGGCCGGTCAAGCGGTGGTTGTCACGGCGAGGGTCCAGGATCCCGACGGGATTGCCGCCTTCAATTTGCTTTATCGGCCGGATGCCAGTTCGACCTACACCACGGTGGCCATGGTGGATAACGGCACGAGCGGCGACGCCATCGCGGGCGACGGGATTTACAGCGCCACCATTCCCGGTCAGACCGCCGGGACGCTCATAGCGTTCCGGTTATCGGCCACGGATAAAAACACCTCGCCGGGCACGAGCGTTTTTCCGGCGGGAGCCTCGCCCGCCGGCCGGGAATGTCTGGTCCGTTTTGGCGAACCGGTGCCGACCAGCAGTTTTGGAGTCTATCGGATGTGGTTTACCCAAACCGCCGTCAATTCCTGGGTCAACCGCCCGGTGCTAAGCAATGAGCCGGTCGAAGGCACTTTTGTTTATGGGGACTATCGGGTGATTTATAATATCGGCGCGCGTTATGCCGGCAGCCCCTATCATCAAGGCTTCAATACTCCCACCGGCAATGACTGCCATTATTCGGTGCAACTGCCGGATGACAATCAAATGCTGGGCACGGTCAACTTCAATAAGATTCATGGACCCGGCAATGGCTCGTTTGACGACAATACCATTCAACGGGAGCAAACCGCCTATTGGATGGCGCGTCAATTGGGTTTGCCCTGGCTGTATCGGCGTTACGTCAATGTTTATGTGAACGGCGCGCGGCGCGGCACCCTGATGGAGGACATGCAGACACCCGACCCAGATGTGCTGGATGAGCATTTTCCAAATGACAATCAAGGCAATCTTTACAAGCTTCAGCCTTGGTTCGAGATGGATGATGTGGCGGCCGGGTCGATGAACTTTGTCAACGAATCCTGGTGCACCTTGAACAAGTTCACCACGACGGTGAACGGCGTGCCAGGCCAGCACAAAATGGGGCGCTACCGCTGGAACTATTTAACCCGAGCCGCCAATGGAACCGCCAATAACTATACCAACGTCTATGCCTTGATCGATGCCGCCAACAACTCGTCCACCGGGCCGGATTATGTGGCTGGCATGCAACAGGCGGCGGACATGGAGATGTGGATGCGAACGTTTGCCATCGAACATGCCGTGGGTAACTGGGATAGCGTGGGCTACCAGAATGCGCAGAATATGTATGGCTACAAGCCAACTCGAGACGGGTGGAAACTGTTTATTTTCGATCTTAACATCGTGCTGGGCAATAGCGGATCTCATGGGCCGGATGGCGGCAACTTGTGGAACAACACCCACTCGGGCCAGGACACCGTCGCGATGCCGAAGATTTACAGCACTCCGGTTTTCCGACGCGCCTACTTGCGGGGATTTAAAGACATCGCGGCCGGCCCCATGGTCAACGCCAATGTCGATCCGATCATGGATGCCAAATACGCCGCTTTCACGGCCAACGGCATCAGTGTGACGGCTCCCGATCAGGTTAAGACCTGGATAGCGACCATGCGCAACTCCCTGCTGACCGCTCTCACGGCCGAGAATGCCAACGTGGCCTTTGCCGTCAACGGTTCCGCCAGTTTCTCAACCAACAACAGCCTGGTAACCCTGACGGGCACGGCCCCCGTGGACGTTAAGACGGTCACGATCAATCAGGAGCCCTATCCGGTGACGTGGGTCAACACGACCACCTGGCGGGTGGTTTTTCCCGTTGGATCCGGGGCCAACCAACTCACCATTCAGGGGTATGATTTGCGCGGGAATCTGGTCAGCGGGGCCACCCAGTCCGTTACCGTGACTTATACCGGCGCTGCGGAAAACCCCCAGGATTTTCTGGCGATCAATGAGATCATGTATAACTCGCTGGCGGCTAATGCCTCGTTCGTGGAGATCTTCAACAGCTCCACGAAGACGACCTTCGATCTGTCCGATTGGCGGCTGGATGGCATCGGTTATCTCTTCCCGCCGGGAACCTTGATCGCTCCCACCAACTACCTGGTCGTGGTCAAGGACAAGCTGGCATTCGCCGCGGCTTTCGGTGGTAATATTCCGGTTCTGGGCGAGTTCAGCGGAGCATTGCAGAACGATGGGGAAACTCTAAGTCTGGTCAAACCCGGCGCGACACCAGCGGAGGACGTGGTGATCGATCGCGTCAAATACAACAACACGCTGCCGTGGCCCGAACCAGCCGATGGTTTTGGACCTTCGCTGCAACTCATCGACGCGCGTCAGGATCATCGCCGGGCGGGGAACTGGGCGGCGGCAGCCACCAATGCCAGCGTCCGGTTTACGCCGGGTGCGGCCAATTCCGTCAAGGCCACCTTGGCGCCTTTCCCCAAAGTGTGGCTGAACGAGGTGCTGCCCAATAACGTGAACAGCATCGCCGATCGTCTAGGACATCGTGCCTCGTGGCTCGAGCTCTACAATTCGGACACCAATGCCGTGGATCTGAGCGGCTGTTATCTGGCCAACAATTTCACGAATCTAACCCAATGGGCCTTTCCGGCGAACGCGATCATCCCCGCCGGCGCATTCCGGGTGGTGTGGGCGGATGGCCACCCCGAGGAAAGCGTGGCGGATGAGTGGCACACCAGCTTCAGCCTGGATCCGGCCACCGGTTCGGTGGCGTTGTCTCGCCTGCAAAATGGCTCGCCCGCGGTCATGGATTACTTGAACTACCGCTCTCTAAGCGCGGGCCGTTCCCATGGACAATATCCGGATGGCCAGCCGCTGGACCATCAAACCTTCGATTATCCCACGCCGGGCGCCACGAACAATCCGGCGTCGTCGCCCGTTCAGGTGTTCATCAATGAATGGATGGCCAGCAATACCAGCACGGTGGCCGATCCCGCCGACGGTCACATGGAAGATTGGTTTGAATTGTATAATGCCGGGACGAACACCGTCGATCTAACCGGTTACTATCTGACCGATAATCTGACCAACGCGACCCAATGGCCGATTCCCACCGGCACCGTGATCGAGCCGCAGGGCTACCTATTGGTTTGGGCCGACAACGATGTGGGACAGAACACCCCCGCCAGCCGGGATCTACATACTAACTTTAAGTTGAGCCAAAACGGCGAAACCATCTGCCTCTTCGCTCAGGATGGAGCCGTGGTGGATTCGGTGACCTTTGGGCCGCAGACCAATGATGTCAGCCAGGGGCGTTTCCCCGATGGGACCTCGGGAATTTTCTTCATGACCCTGCCGACGCCGCGCGCGGCCAATGTGGTTAACTCCAGCAATCAACCACCGGTCCTGGCCCCCATCGGCAATCAGGCGGTCAATGAAGGCATGCGGCTGACGTTCCAAGCAACCGCCACCGACCCGGATGCGGATCAGACGCTGGTTTTCAGCCTGGCTCCGGGCGCGATCGGCGGAGCGGCTATTAATCCTGACTCTGGTGTTTTCGCCTGGACGCCCACGGAAGCGCAAGGGCCCGGAACCTATGTTGTCACGGTGCAGGTTTCAGATAATGGCAACCCCCGTTTGACCAGTTCCGAACGCATCACGATCACGGTCAATGAAGTGAACACGGCGCCGATGCTGCCGCCCATCAGTGACGTGAACGTCAATGAGGGGCAGTTGTTGACTCTGCCGGTCGGCGCCACCGATGGCGATCTGCCACCGCAACTGCTGACCTATGCGCTCGATCCCGGAGCTCCGGCCGGAGCCTCGATCGATGCCGCCGGGCTCTTTACGTGGATCCCAACGGAGGGGCAGGGCCCGGGAGCTTATGCCATTACGGTGCGCGTGACCGATGATGGCACGCCGAGCTTGAGCGACGCGCGGTCGTTCACAGTGATCGTGAACCCCGCACCCCCATGGCGCTTTGTGTCCCTGACCGGCACCAACAGTTCTTCGAGTTTTTACATCTATTTGACGACCCCCGGCGATGTGTATCTGGATGATGTGATACTCGTGTCGGGAACGGTAGCCGAGTCGGGTACCAATTTGCTGAAGAATGGTGACTTCGAGAGCCCACTGGCCGCCAGTTGGACCGTTTCCGCCAACCATTCCAATTCCGTGATTGTCACCAACCTAAGCCGGTCGGGCAAAGGCAGCCTTCATGTCATTGCTTCCACGGGTGGCACCACCCGAGCTTCTGCCATCTGGCAGGATATGGCACCGTCGCTAACTAACGGCAACTACACCTTAAGTTATTGGTATCTGTCAGGCAGTAATGCGGTCTCGCTTGTTACACGCCTCTCTGGAAGTGGCATCAGTCTGACCAATAGCATTTCGCCCGCGACGAATCGGCCGCCCGTGCTGGCCGCAATTCTCGATCAGACGATCAACGAGGGCAGCCTGCTGTCGTTTAACGCGAGCGCGACGGATGGAGACATGCCGCCACAGACGTTGACCTATACTCTGGACCCGGGCGCGCCGGCCGGGGCCATCATGACCAGCGCGGGGGTGTTCTCGTGGACGCCGACCGAAGCGCAGGGGCCGAGCACGAACACGATCACCGTGCGCGTGACGGACAATGGTTCTCCGGCGCTCAGTGACAGCAGGACATTCACGGTCATTGTCCAGGCTAACGCCCTGCGAATTGCGAGTGTCGATATGGCCAATGGTGTGATCTCACTGAGCTGGAATGCCGCCATTGGATCCACCTATAAAGTACAGTACAAAGAACGACTGTCAGACACCGCCTGGACGGATTTGGGTGAGTACGTTGGAAGTGGCGATGGTGTGCTATCGGTGAGGTATCAAATCGATTCGGTGCAGAATCGATTCTATCGCATTCAGCAGATAAGGTAAGTTAGGATCATCGACCACAGACAGATTTCTTCTCTGGGAGCATCGCCATCGCTCCCATCGCCGGCAGATTATGGTTCATATCCTGGGAGAATAACTTGGAGAAGGAACCACTGAGCTAAAAGTGCCGGTCGGAGGCCTGTGTTTTTGTCCCGGAGGGACATCATGAAAATAGCCCGGCGTTTCAACGCCGGGTGCGGACGGATCGACGGTTGAGTCCCGAAGGGACGGCTGAGCTGGCGATTCCCAGCCGTCCCTTCGGGACTTGGGCAATGCGAAACTTGCCCCGGCGTTGAAACGCCGGGCTATTTTCAGGCATCCCTCCGGGATGAAGGCGTTGAAATCCTAGTGACTTTCGACAGGAATTCCACCCACGCTCCGATAAACGTGGTATGCGCCCGAGGGCGTCCGCGCTCCGCAATATGCGAGTTGCACCCATCGAACGCGCTGTTTCCCCTTTTATCTGGTATGCAGGTTGCCAGACTGGCATCCTTCGGGGCTTATTGATCTTGCGATGAAATATCGGAATATTTTGAATGGTGCGTCCGTGGTTTTGGTTCTTGCGGCAGCATGGCTCGGCTCGGTGCTGGCCTTGGCTCAGTCCGGCAGCGGGCTTGCCGTGCCCGCCGAGTGGGGACAAACAGTCAACGGGTTTCAGGATGACTTCGAGGGTCCCGCTTTGAATTCCAACTGGTTGGCCACCGGATCAGACCCCAGCGTGTACTCGGTGAACAACGGAGTTCTAAGGGTCACAAGCGCCCTAGGCGATCCCAACCACTTGTTGTATGCGCGCTCTGGTTACGACAATTCGACGCAGGAAGTTCTGGCGCGGATTCGGGTTCTGAATTTTGGAATCGACGATCCGCCACGCTGCGGTGTGGCCGTGGCCGTCGATCCCGCCACCAGCCAGGGCATCAATCTGCATTTTCGCGACAATGTCGCCGGGCGGCAATTCCAATTTTTGGACGACATGAGGCAATGGGGCCCGACCCTCGATCGACTATGGGAAACAAATCAGTGGTACTGGTTACGATTGCGCCAGGCAACGAATGAATCCACAGGCCTGGCTGATGCCTTCGCCAAGGTTTGGCTGGCCGACGGATCCGAAGCTGAACCGGATACCTGGGTTTCATGGGATTATGTGCCGAATCGCACGGCTCGCACCGGACTTGCTGGTATCGCCGCCGGCAGCCAGGGCGGCCCGGCTGAGTTTGAAGTGGATTACTTTTTGATCAAGGCAGCCGGTTTGCCGAGTATCAAGGTGGCCATCCAGGCATTTCCTCTGGTGACGCCTGGCCCGCCCCATTTTACCCAACAACCCCAGTCGGTGAGCGTCAATGAAGGCCAGCCCGCGGCTTTCAACGCTTCGATCGATGGCACTTTGCCGATCGCGCTTCAGTGGTTCAAGAATGGCGAATCGATTTCCGGAGCCATCAGCGCCGCATTTTTGCTCCCCGCCGCGGTTCCCAGCGACCACGGTTTGGTATTCTATCTTATGGCAAGCAATGAGTTGGGCGTGGCGGCTAGCAGCCATGCGACGCTTACGGTCATCAGCGACACCACCCCGCCGTCCTTGCTGTGGGTGACACCGGCCAACAACACGAGCTTGACGCTGGCCTTCTCCGAGCCGCTCGATTTGGCCAGCGCCACGAATAGTGCCCATTACGCCTTGGATGGCGGAATCAGCGTGGTGACTGCAACCCTGGGAGGCGATGGCCAGACAGTGACTTTAACAACGTCGCCGATGAGCATGGGAAAAACCTATGCCTTGCTGGTGACTGATCTGAGGGATCGTTCGGCTCAAGGCAACGTTATCGCCGCCAACACCCGCATGACTTTCACGTTGCTAAGCCTCATTCCGCAGGACTTGGGCAATCCGACCCAGATGGGCAGTGTGACTGGGGTTGCGAATGGTTTCGATGTGCTGGCGGGTGGCGCTGATCTAGGCGGCACCACGGACCAGGGATTCTTCAGCTATCAGGCGCGCACTGGCGATTTCGATGTGCAAGTCAGGCTGGCGGCGCTATCGCCGACAGATGTTTGGTCCAAGGCCGGCTTGATGGCCCGGGAATCCCTGGCCTCCACGAGCCGTTTTGCCGGGGTGCTAGCGACGCCAGGGTTAAGCGGTTGTTTGTTCGAATCGAGAACGACTTCCGGCGGCGCCGCAACGCTGTTGGGCAGCTATCCGGTGAACTATCCGTTTACCTGGCTGCGATTGCAGCGGGCTGGCAACCTGTTCACCGGGTACGCCAGTCTGGATGGAGAGACTTGGACCCAACTTGGATCGGCCACGATGGCGCTGACCAACACGGTCTATCTTGGGTTGGCCGCCGCGAGCCATGATATGACGCAGACGGTCCTGGCTCAGTTCCGGGATTATGGCAGCACCACGGCTTTCAAAACATCGGCCTGGCCGCCCGCCTTTGAGACGCTGGGGCCATCGAGCCGGCGCACCGGGTTGGTTATTACCGAGATCATGTATCATCCCGCGCCGCGCGCGGATGGTAAAAACCTCGAATTTATCGAACTTTACAACTCCCAACCGTTTCCCGAGGACATGGGCGGCTTTCGGTTGACAGGCGCGGTGGATTATACCTTCCCGGAAGGAACAGTGTTGGGAGGTGGCCAGTTCGTCGTCGTGGCGCAAGCGCCCGCCGACGTCCAGGATGTTTACAGTCTGACCCAGGTGTTGGGCGGATACACTAACCGCTTGTCTCACAGCGGCGGCACGATCCGTTTGCGGAACCGCGTTGGCGCGATCATGCTCGAAGTGACTTACTCCGACGGCTTGCCCTGGCCGGTGATGGCCGACGGCGCAGGACACTCATTGGTTTTGGTGCGACCCTCGTTTGGCGAAGGCAGGGCCGAGGCCTGGGCAGCCAGTTCGCGGAAAGGCGGTTCGCCTGGGGCGGTCGAAGCCGTGTGGCCCGATCCGTATCGGTCGATTGGCCTTAATGAACTGTTGGCGCGGGCCGATTCATCCGAAAATAACTTCATTGAATTGCACAATCGCGGCAACCTGATCGTCGATGTCTCCGGCTGTTTCCTGAGTGACGATCCGGCGACCAACAAGTTTTCGATTCCGGCGGGAACGGTCATTCCGGCGCGTGGGTTTGTGACGTTTTACCTAACCAACCTGAACTTTGCCTTGGACGGCGCCGGCCAGACGATCTACCTGACCAATCCCGAGGATACGCGAGTAATCGATGCGGTGCAATTCGGTGCGACCGGGCAGGGGATAGCCTTGGGCCGTTATCCCGATGGCCATGGAGTTTTCCGAGAGTTATCGTCACCGACCCCGGGGGCGGCCAATGCCGCGCTGCGGGTCCAGGATGTTGTGATCAACGAAATCATGTATCAGCCCATTTCGGGCGACAGCGATGACGAGTACGTGGAACTGTACAACCAGGGAACCAACACCGTCGATCTCACCGGCTGGAAGTTTGTTTCAGGCATCAATTTCACGCTGCCGGTCGGCACTTTGCTGGCGCCGGGAGGCTATTTGGTGGTGGCGAAAAATGCCGCTCGATTAATCCCAAATTATCCCCAATTGAACGCCACCAATACGGTGGGAGATTATGGCGGAACCCTGGCGAACGGCGGCGAGCGCCTGGTGTTGTCCAGGCCGGAGTGGCTCATGGCCACCAACGCCAGCCAAATCGCAACCTCCAACCGAGTGTCCGTGGCGGTCGCTGACGTGGCCTGGCAGACGGGCGGACGCTGGCCGCATTGGGCCAACGGGGGCGGGAGCAGTCTTGAATTGATCGACCCCCGCGGTGATCCTTGCCTGGCTGGCAACTGGGCGGACAGCGATGAATCGGCGAAAAGTTCCTGGACTTTTGTGGAGACCACCGGGGTTCTGGATAATGGCACTGGCACGCCCGATTCGCTCCAGATGTTTTTGCAGGAGGAAGGTGAGTGTCTGGTTGATGATGTAGAAGTCTTTCGATCCGGCGGCAATAATCTGATTGCCAACTCGAGCTTCGAAAATGGAGCGACCGGCTGGGTGGCCGAAGGCAACCAGGATGTGTCCGGCCTCGAGACGGCCGAGGGCTATCAGAGCGCAAAATCATTCCATATTCGCGCGGTGGGTCGCGGCGATACGGGCGCCAATCGCGTGCGCACACCGTTGACCACCGCACTCGCCGCCGGTAATACCGCGACGATTCGAGCCAAAGTCCGCTGGTTGAAAGGCCAGCCGGAAATGCTTCTGCGCTTGCGCGGAAATTACCTTGAGGCCGTGGGCCGGATGACCTTGCCGAGGAATCTGGGCACACCGGGCCTGCCCAACAGCCGGGCGTTGCCCAATGCCGGTCCGGCGATTGAGGACGTGGTCCATTACCCCGTCCTTCCCGCCGCGAATCAACCCGTGGTGATCAGCGCCCGATTACACGATCCAGACGGCATCGGCCAGATTATGGTGCAGTACCGCGTCGATCCGGCCACGGCCGTGACGTCGGTGGCGATGCGGGACGATGGCGCGGCGGGCGACGCGGTGGCGGGCGACGGCATTTTCAGCGGGACGATTCCGGGGCAGGCGGCAGGCGTGATCGTCGCGTTTCATATCGAGGCCAAGGATAAGACGGCTGCGGCGGTGACCACCCAATTCCCATCCGATGCCCCCCAGCGGGAGTGTTTAATTCGGTTTGGTGAAGTTCAACCTTATGGAAACCTGGGGACCTATCGCATTTGGATGACGCAGGCGACCTTCAATCGATGGTCCAGCCGTAATAAACTGGACAATACCCCCTTGGATATCACCTTTGTCTATAATGACCAGCGCGTGATTTACAACGCCCAGGGCCTTTATGCCGGCAGCCCGTACATTTCCGGCGGCTACAACAATCCTAGTGGCACTCTGTGCGGTTACACGCTGATTCTACCCGTCGATGATCCCATGCTGGGCGGCCCCAACGTGGTGCTCGATTGGCCGGGCCGCGATAACATGGCCGTGCAGGAGCAGCTTGTGTATTTCATGGCCGACCGGATTGGCCTGGTCAACAGCTACCGGCGGTTCATTCATCTGCATATCAATGGCGTCGACGAACAGCAGCGCGGCAGCATTTATGAGGACGTTCAGCAACCGGGCGGCGACATGATTCGTCAATGGTTCGCCGATGACACCGGTGGCGATTTTTATAAAATCGAGCGCTGGTTCGAATTCAATGACAACGGCGGCTTGATGTCGGATCCGATGCCCACCCTGCAGGATTTCACGACCACCGGCGGCATCAAGAAGCTGGCGCGGTATCGCTGGAATTGGATGCCCCGGGCCATCACCGACTCGGCCAACAACTACAGCAATCTCTTGGCGGTCGTGGATGCCGTCAACTCGACCGCTCCGGAGCCTTACACCTCGCAAACGGAAGCCCTGGTCGATATCGAACAATGGATGCGCATTTTCGCGATTGAGCATATCGCCAACAACTTCGACAGCTACGGCCACGAGATTGGCAAGAACATGTACGCCTACAGACCCCCGCATGGCCGCTGGCAGATGATGATGTGGGACATCGACTGGGTGATGACCACGTCGGCGAGCCACAACAACTACGGACCCACGTCGTCGCTGTTCATTGTCCAGGATCCCACGGTGGCGCGCATGTACAATCATCCGCCATTTCTGCGCGCCTACTGGCGGGCGGTCCAGGATGCCGTCAAGGGTCCGCTGGTCAGTTCGGTGATCGAACCCATCATGGATGTCAAGTACGCGGCGCTGGTGGCCAATGGTGTCAATCGCAGCGCCGGGCAGAATCTTCAGCCGCCGGCCGCCTTGAAGACCTGGATTCGTCAGCGGCGGGATTATCTGGTGCAGCAATTGGCCGCGGTGGCCGCGCCGTTTGCCATCCTCAGCAATGGCGGCCAGGATTTCGACACCAACCAAAACCAGGTCACGTTGACGGGCACCGCGCCGATCGAGGTGAAGTCGTTGCGGGTGAACGGGGATGAATACCCGGTAATGTGGACGAGCGTGACCAACTGGAGCCTGCGTTTGGTTCTGCAGCCGGGAACCAATCAGTTTGCCATCCAAGGTCTGGATCGAAACGGCCTGGTTCTCTCCAACGCCACCGGTAGTCTGGCGATCGGATATACAGGCATCGAGGAGTTGCCACAGGATCACCTAGTCATCAACGAAATCATGCACCATCCCATCGTCCTGGGCGCGGCCTATGTGGAGTTGCTGAACACGGCCAAGTACACTGCGTTCGATCTGTCCGGCTGGCGGTTGAAAGGCGTGGATTTCACGTTCGCCGAGGGCGCCGTCATTCCGCCCGGCGGTTATGTCGTGGTGGTGGAAAACCGGGCTGCCTTTGCCGCTGCCTATGGTAACACGATACCCATGGCCGGCGAATTTGCCGGACATTTGGATTTGGACGGGGAAACGCTCAGCCTGATCCAGCCGGGAGTGACGCCAACCGAAGATCGGGTGATCAATGAAGTGACCTACGGCGTGGCGGCGCCCTGGCCGGCGGCGGCCAATGGAACGGGCGCTTCCCTGCAACTGGTGGATCCGGCGCAGGACAACAATCGCGTGGCCAACTGGGCGGTGGCGGCGAATGTGACCAATGCCTCGGCGCCCGCCTGGCAATACGTGAGCGTGACCGGCACCGCATCCAGTTCTCGACTTTATGTGTATCTTACCTCCGCTGGGGAGGTGTACCTCGACGACCTCACCCTGGTGGCCGGCAACGTGCCGGAGGCGGGCACGAACTTTCTCAAGAACGGCGGCTTTGAATCGCCGCTGGCCGGCACGTGGACGATTTCCAGCAACCACGCTGGGACCACGAATAGCGCTCAGATTAAGCATTCGGGTGGCGCGAGTCTTCATTTGATGGCGTCGAGCGGTGGAACTACCCAGGGTTCTTCGGTCTGGCAGGACACTTACACCTTGATCAGCGGGGCGACTTACACGCTGAGCTATTGGTATTTGCCCAGCACCAATGGGACCGGTTTGACGGTTCGTCTCTCGGGCAATGGCATCCAGTCTTCGCATAGCATTGCGCCGCCCCTTGAAAACTCGCCGCTCTACACGCCCGGCGCCACCAATTCGGTTCAGGGCACGCTGCCGGCTTTCCCACCGCTATGGCTGAATGAAGTCCAGGCGGTCAATCTGACGGGCTTGGCCGATCGGGCGGGACACCGCCAGGCGTGGGTGGAATTGTACAACGGCGGCACCAACGATCTGAATTTGGACGGGTTCTATCTTTCCGATGCTTACACCAATTTGACGCGCTGGGCCTTTCCATCCAACACCGTCATTCGCGCCGGCCAGTTTCTGGTGGTCTGGTGTGACGGGGAAACCAATGAAACGACCGGGACCGAGTTGCATGCCAGTTTCAGTCTCGCGCCGAGTACCGGCACGGTGGCTCTGGCGCGCTGGCAAAACGGCCAGCCCATGGTCTTGGATTATCTGAATTACCCAGATTTGTCGGCAGACCGATCCTTCGGCGCCTATCCCGATGGCCATCGAAAAGGCGGCGACGTGTTCTTTTATGCCACGCCCGGCGCGGCCAACAACAACGCCTTGCCCCCGATCCGCGTGTTTATCAACGAATGGATGGCCAACAACACACGCACCCTGGCCGATCCGGCCGATCTGAGTTTTGAAGATTGGTTCGAATTGTTCAATGCCGGCACCAACGCGGTCGATCTGGCCGGCTACACGCTGACTGACACCTTGACCAATGCTGCGCAATTTGTCATCCCGGCGGGCGTCGTGATTCCGGCGGGCGGTTTCCTTTTGGTTTGGGCGGATGGCGAGCCGGCGCAAACCCAGGGCGCCAATCTGCATGTGAATTTCAAGCTGAACCAGAACGGGGAAGCAATCGCGCTATTTTCCCCTGGAGGAACACTGATCGATGCCGTTTCCTTTGGCCTTCAAAAAGCGGATGTCAGCGAAGGACGCGCGCCGGATGGCCAGACTCATATTGTGACCTTGGCCTCGCCGACCCCCGGTCTGGCCAATAGCGGCGGGATTGCCCCCCCCATCTTGCGCCTGACGACGGCGGATTTAACCGCCGGCAAGGCGACTATGCTTTGGGAAGCGATCGCCGGCCAAACCTTCCTCATTCAGTATAAGAACCGCCTGGAAGAGCCGATGTGGAGCGACTATGGCATGGTCACCGCCACCGGTGCCACCGCGACATTCTCCGACGAGTTGGGGACCAACCAGCAACGATTTTATCGGATCTTAAGAAATCCTTAACCAGTACATGAAAACATCCTTGCTGGGTCTGTCCCTGAGTTTCTGTCTGATCGGCATTGCCGCGGATGTGCCGCTCGTCGAGTGCTCGCCGCGCGGCGGCCTGCCCAACTGCTTGGCCAAGCTCGAGCGCGGCGAGGTCGTGCGCATTGCTTACCTCGGCGGCAGCATCACCGCCCAGGACGGCTGGAGGCCCAAGACATTGAAATGGTTTCAGGAGCAGTATCCCAAGGCGCAGGTGAGCGAAATCAACGCGGCCATCGGCGGCACCGGATCGGATCTCGGCGTGTTCCGCCTGCGCCAGGATGTACTCGCACATCAGCCGGACCTGCTGTTCGTGGAATTTGCGGTAAACGACGGCGGCGCTCCGCCAGAACAGATTTATCGCTGCCTGGAGGGCATCGTGCGCCAGACGTGGCGCGATCGTCCGCTGGCCGACATCTGCTACGTCTACACCATCGCCGGAAACATGCTCGATACGCTTAAGGAGGGCAAACTGCCGCGGTCCTATGCCGCTATGGAAAAGATCGCCGAGCATTACGGCATTTCCTCCATCAACCTGGGCCTGGAAGTGGCGCGGCTCGAAAAGAGCGGCAAGCTCGTCTTCAAAGGAGACCAGCCAAAGACGGAGGAGCAAAAGGCGGCGCTCGGGGATAAAATCCTGTTCTCGCCCGACGCCGTGCATCCGTTCTCCGACGGCGGGCACCAATTGTACCTCGAAGCCATCGTGCGCGGCATGGGCGCCATCCGGGCGGCGGGCCAGGCCGGGCCGCACGGCCTCAAGGCTCCGTTCATCGCGGATAACTGGGAGCAGGCCAAGCTGGTCCCCTTCAGCCGCGCCCGGTTGAGCGGCGGCTGGCAGAAGCTGGATCCGGCCTCCAACCAACTGGCCCGGAGTTTTGGCAAGCGCCTGCCCGAGCTGTGGAAGGCCAATCAGCCCGGTGAAACCCTGGAGTTCAAGTTCCGCGGCACGTCTGCGGGCATTTACGACCTGGTCGGCCCGGATTGCGGCCAGGTGATCGTGACGCTGGATGACAAGGCGCCGGTGATCAAGCCGCGCTTTGACGCGTATTGCACGTATCATCGGTTGGCCACGATGATGATCGGTTCGAACCTCTCTAATGCGGTGCACACCGTCAGGCTGGAATTGCACCCAGACCAACCGGACAAGGCCAAGATCCTCAGCCAACGCAGCGAAAAGATGGATAATCCCAAACGCTTTGACGACCGAGCGTGGTACGCTGGTGCATTGATGCTGATCGGGGACCTGGCAGAGTAGTGTTTCCTCTGTAGCCACGGCTTGGCGCCGGCCAACCAGAACCGTGAGGCCATCCTAAGCGGGCGGGAACGCCCAATGTCACTAAGATTTCGTGGTTATCTGAAAGCGCCAGAGGACTGGCGCAGTCCAAAACGCTGCGCGCATTCACGGCCGGTTCGAGCCGGCGCCAGCTTTTGGACTGCGCCAGTCCTCTGGCGCTTTGGGAAGGACGCTGCTGACCTGTCTCTTAGTTCTCGCCGCCGCGTACGCCACCGAAGATTAACATTTCCACCCCTCCGAGGAAGCCGAGTCGCAGCTCGAGCGCGAGACTTGACCATGAAATCTTCTGACCTGGCCGCCTCCTGAAACCTAAGCAGCGAAGGAAAGCCCCGACGCTCCAATAAGAACTTGGCTCCGGGCAAGGTTTGAATAAAGATCAACCACTGGCACGAACGATCTAAAATGCAAACAAACCACCGGCGATCACAAGCAAGCGTTCTTGGCTTCCTGGGCGTGGCACTGGCGACATCGTCCGTCGTCGTTTTGGCCCAGGTGGTTTATCCGGGATCCACCCCTGGCCCGGCAAGGGTGCTGAGGGATGGCGCGCAAATCATCGTTAGCAACGCGGCCGTCTCCGTCAGTTGGCTGGCTGGCACTCAGGGGCTGAGGCCACAGATCATCCGCGATCCGGCGAATCAAAGGCAACTTACTTTCACGGGCGAAGTTTTTGAAATTATTCTCACCAACGGTCAACGCTACGCGGCGTCCGCGCTCCAACCGGATGGCCCGCCGAGCGTGAGCGAGCTGGTGCCGGACCCCCAGGCGGCCGGTCTGGCCGCGCGGATTCCCGGCCACCAGGTCACCGTGCCGTTGCGCTCAGCGGACGGGCGGTTGCGTGTGGTCTGGCGTGCCCTGATGCACGATGGCGGCAATTATGTCCGGCAGGAGATGGCGGTGACCGCCGCGCGCGAGGATTGCGTGATCCGGGAGATTGTCTGGCTGGACCAGGCCATTCCTGGCGCGGAGGCCGTGGGGCGGGTGGACGGCTCGCCGGTCGTGGCGGGGAATTTTTTCCTCAGCTCCGAGGATCCTCATGCTCTGAACCAGGCGAAGATGCCGGGCCAGGAGAGCGGTGCCTGGTCGCCCGCCGATGTGGCGTCCTTCGGGCAAGTGCGTTTGGCAGGGCGGGGCGGCTTCGTCCTTTGCCGGCTCCCGCGCAACGCCGTTCTTAAGCGTGGCGAGACGTTGACGCAAAGCTTCGTCCTCGGGGTTGCGCCCGCGGGCCAGATGCGGCGCGCCTTTCTGCATTACCTGGAACGCGAGCGCGCCCATCCTTACCGCCCGTTCTTGCATTACAACTCCTGGTATGACACGGCTTGGGATCCGTTCGCCTTGAACGAAACCAACAGCCTGGAGGCCATCCGCCTCTGCGGCGAGCGCTTCATCAAGCCGCACGGCGTGACCATGGACGGCATGGTGTTTGACGACGGTTGGGATGATCCGAAGACGCTGTGGCAGTTTCACAGTGGATTCCCGCAAGGGTTCGCGCCCCTCGCCGATGCTTGCAAGGAATACCACACGCGTCTGGGGGTGTGGCTTTCACCCTTCGGCGGCTACGGTGAGCCCAAAAAGCAGCGGATCAAGCTCGGGCGCGAGCAGGGTTACGAGCTCAATGCCACCGGCTTTTCGTTGGCCGGGCCGAAATACTACGCCGCGTTCAAGGCGGCTTGCGTGGACATGATTCACAAGTTTGGCGTGAACCACTTCAAGTTCGACGGTATCGCTACCGGCATGTATGCCAGCGGCGGCGCCCAATACGTTCTCGACACGGAAGCCATGCGCCGCCTCATGCTGGAACTGCGGCAGGAAGATCCGAACCTTTACATCAACCTCACCACTGGCTCGTGGCCGTCGCCGTTCTGGCTGCGCTATGCGGATTCCCTCTGGCGCCAGGGCCAGGACATGGGTTTCTCCGGCAAAGGCCCCAAGCAACAGCAATGGATCACTTATCGGGATCAGGAAACTTATCGCAACGTCGTTCGCAAAAGCCCGCTGTATCCGCTCAACTCGCTGATGACGCAGGGCGTGGCCTACTCGCGGCACGGCCTGGCGGGCGATCCGACGTTCAACTCCGCCGGCTTCAAGGACGACGTGCGCGCCTTCTTCGGCAGCGGCACCGGATTGCAGGAGCTCTACATCCAGCCGGGCAAACTAACGCCGGATGATTGGTCCGTCCTAGCCGAAGCCGCGAAATGGTCGCGCGCCAACGCCGATGTGTTGGTGGACACGCACTGGATCGGTGGCGATCCCGGC
>JADGRT010000118.1 GCA_017880715.1 Verrucomicrobiia bacterium
CGCATCAACTCGGCTGATCTCAATCCTGCAAACAGGCCAATGGCGATGTAGGGCAGAAGCCCAAATTGACCGGCGTTGGTCAGCAGAGCCTTAGCCTGATCCACCGTGAAAATGCCGGGTTCTTTGTCTTCTACCGTGGGACGGTTTATCCCCGCTGCCAGATTCGCATCCACCCACTTGTGCTTCTGAGCGTAATTGTAAAGCTGGGAAATCTTGGTCAGGTAATTGATTTTGCTTCGTGGCGACCATTCATCGTCGGAAATCCACTCCGTGAGATCCTCCACGGTCAATTCGCTCAAGCGTCGATTGGGAAAATCATCCGCGAAGGCGTTCAAGCGACCACGCAAGTCCGAAATTGTGCGTTCACGTCGTTGGTTGGTTTTGCCCTCGGCCAACATCCGATCCACGATTTCCTGGATGGATGGCGCATTTCGGTAATCGATTACGTGTTTCAGGAAGTAGGAGGCCGCCTCAGTCAAAGTGACGCCGTGAGGCGAGAGAATCTGGTTGGCTTTCGTGGCATCGAGGCGTAGAGCAGTGGAGATGGAGAAGGCGGCTGTTCCCTCGTTTTGGCGGGCCACACGCGCCTGCTCGGCGTAGGTTTCGGCCTCCTGCTTGGTTTTGAACGTCCTTCTCTGTCGTTTGCCTTCGACCAATCCTAAATCGACCATATACATGACTTGACCGCTAGTCTGGGTCCTGGGATAAACGTTTGGCCACTTGGGCTTTTTAGACGATTTAGAAGTCTTTGCCGGTTTGGATTTCATAAACTTGTTCAAATGTGTCACCAAAGCGTCACTAAGTCAAATAATGAATGCCACCAGTATCGATATAACGTCCTTTTAACCAGAGTGATGGAGGTGAGAGGCGTCCGGTGACGCTCGCGGTCTTCAAAACCGTTGTGCCGCCTAACGGCGGCGGGTGGGTCCGACTCCCATTCACCTCCGCCAATCGCTCATCAGCATCGGATTCTGTTATATATGTCTTACAAATAGGCATTTGACTGACTTTCTTTTATAAGGCAGACTTTCTGATATGAACGCCACAATTAAAACCGATTCCGTTTGGTTCACCACCAAAGGACAGGTCGTCATTCCCGCTTGGCTGCGCAAGCAATTCCACATTGAGGCTGGAACCAAGGCCGTGGTTCAGGCAACGGTGGATGGCATTCTCCTGAAGCCGGTGACGGCCGCGCTCATCAAGCACGGGCGGGGAATCGTTAAGCGTAAGCCGGTCGACCTGCCGCTGGCCGCGGAATGGGCCGAGCACGAGAAAGAGGAGCAAGAACTGGAGGAGCGCCATGCCCGCTAAGGTGCTCGATAGCTTCGCGCTCATCGCCTACTTTCGCGACGAGCCGGGCGCGGAGATGGTGGAGAATCTGTTGGTGACCGCCGGCAAGAAAGACAGTCCGCTGCACATGTCCGACGTGAGCTACGCCGAGGTCAAATACTCCATCGTGAAAAAGGACGGCGTCAAGGCGTGGGCGGAAGCCGCCAAGATTCTTCCGGGCCTGCCCATTGATTTTCATCCCACGACCCGCGAGCTAGCGGACACCGCCGCCGATTTTAAAGCCCGCTTCAAAATGAGCCTAGCCGATGCCTTCGCCGCCGCGCTGGCGAAGGAAAAGCAAGCCGAACTCGTCACGGGCGACCCGGAGTTCAAGGCGCTGGAGAAAGAAATCAAAGTCGCCTGGCTCAAATAGTCTGGAAATCAAGCCGGGTTTCGGAGACGCTGACCTCATGAAAAACGCAGGAGCAGCGACCGGGAAGGCCGATCCACGCCGGCAGTTGGCTTCGGTTTCGGCGTTGCTCGAACGCCCCGAGATCAAACGTTGGATAGCCAACCTTTCCCAGCCTCTGGTGCTGGAGGCCATTCAACAAACCTTGGCTGCGTATCGCCGGGATCTCAAACCCGGTGATGCCGCGCCTACGAAAACTGAAATCCTTGCCGGCATCGAGTCTCGGTTGCGTCGCCGGGAGTTGGATCGGTTGCGTCCGGTGGTTAACGCCACCGGCATCATCCTGCATACCGGCCTCGGACGAGCCGTGCTGCCACAACGGGCGGTTGATGCCCTGTCCGGACTCAACCGCTGCTGCAATCTCCAGATCGATCTCGACACCGGCCGGCGCGGCAACCGCAATGCGATGTGCGTGTCGCTGTTGAAAAAACTCACCGGCGCCGAGGATGGCGCCATCGTCAACAACAACGCCGCCGCCACGTTGCTATTCCTTTCGGCTCTGGCCAAAGACCGGGAAGTCATTATTTCACGCGGCCAGTTGATCGAGATTGGCGGTTCGTTCCGCCTGCCGGATTGCATCCGCCAGAGCGGGGCGAAAATGGTCGAGGTCGGCGCCACCAATAAGACGCACCTCCGCGATTACGAGCAAGCGCTGACCGATCAGACGGCGATCTTGCTGCGCGTCAATCCCAGCAACTACCGCATCGTTGGCTTCACCCAGGACGTGCCGGTTGCCGAGTTGGCGGCGCTTAAAAAGAATCGGCCGGTGCTGGTCGTGGATGATCTTGGCTGCGGCGCGCTGATCGATTTGTCGCGCTACGGCCTGCCCAAGGAGCCAACGGTTCAGGAAAGCTTGGCCGCGGGGGCCGACCTGGTCTGTTTCAGCGGCGACAAACTCATTGGCGGTCCGCAGGCCGGCATCATTCTGGGCAAAAAGGAACTCATCGAGAAGATTAAAAAACATCCGCTCAGCCGCATGTTGCGGGTCGATAAGCTCACGGCCCTGGCGCTGGAGCAGACGCTGCGCCTGTTCCTGGAACCCGAAACACTCCTGGAAACCAATCCCACACTGCGCCTGCTGACCCTGCCCGTCGCCCGTCTGAAAGAACGCGCCCTAAAGTTGAAGGCCTTGCTCGATGCCGAGAAACTGCCATTTGATTTCCGGGTGGCTAAGGGCGAGAGCGCCACGGGCGGCGGATCATTGCCCGCCGTGCCGATCCCTACCTGGGTGTTGTCTGCAACCTCCTCGCAATTAACGTCTGACCAGCTCAGCCGGCGACTCCGCCTCCACGAACCGCCGGTAATCGCCCGCATCGCCAATGACCAGGTCCAATTTGACATGCGAACCCTGATGGACGGGGATGAGACGATCGTGGTGGAGGCGTTAAAACAGGTGGGGCGCACAAATGCGTGAAACGTGATGCGTGAAACCTTGAAACTTGAACCTTGAAACTACCTATTCCTAATTTCGCGCGTCGCAAAGCGGTCATGGCGCGCTCGATCAAACTGGGTCACTGCGTCTGCAATGTTCAACAAGGCTGTCCCTGCGACACCTTCAAAAACCACAACCTCTGCCCTTGCGCGGGCGAAAAGCCGCCGCCGTCCGCCGGCCCGGTATCGCTGATGCGTTATGTGAAGAAGGCCGGCTGCGCTTCCAAAATCGGCCAGGCCGACCTCAAACGCATCTTGGGACGACTCCCGCCGGTCACCGATCCGAACGTCATTCTCGGCACGGCGGCCGGAGATGACGCGGGCGTCTATCGCCTCGACGACCGCCATAGCTTGGTGCAGACCGTCGATGTGTTTACGCCGTGTGTCGATGACGCCTATCTGTTCGGCCAGATCGCCGCCGCCAATTCGGTCAGCGATGTCTATGCCATGGGTGGCCGGCCGCTCACCGCCTTGTCGATTGTTGGATTTCCCATCGACGATCTGGACGGCGGCATCCTGGAGGCCATGTTGCGGGGCGGCCTGGACAAGTTGACTGAAGCGGGTTGCAGTCTCATCGGCGGCCACAGCCTGATCGATGAGGAGATCAAATGCGGTTTTGCCATCACCGGCCTGATCGAGACCGCCCGCACGGTGGCGCGCGATTGCGCCCGACCCGGCGATGCGCTGGTCCTGACCAAACCGCTGGGCACGGGCATGATTTCGTTTGCCGCGCAGTTGGGCCGGATCAGTCCCGAGTGTCTGAACGAAGCAGGCGCTTCGATGGCGACGCTCAACAAGGACGCGGCGGAGCTGATGGTGCAATGGGGCGCCCACGCGTGCACGGATGTCACCGGTTTTGGCCTGGCCGGGCATTTGGTGGAGATGGCGCGGAATAGCGGCGTAAGCGTCGAGCTGGATTTCTCGACGTTGCCGGTGTTTGCCGCGGCGGCCGAATGTCTGGAAAACGAGGTGCTGTCGGGGGCGGTCGATCGCAATCAGGAATACGCCCAGGCGTGGGTGCGCGTGGCGGATTCCGCGCACGAACAAAACCTGCCGATCCTCTACGATCCGCAAACGTCGGGCGGCTTGTTGATTTCCCTGCCTGAGGCGGCGGCGAAACAACTGGTCGCCGCCCTGCATGCCCGCGGTCACGGCGCCACCTCGATCATTGGCCGGGTGAAAGCCCGGGAAACCGGCCCGACCGAAGGTGGTGTAATCGTGGTCAACACCCGGCTGGCGAACCTCATTGGCCAACGGGGTGCTTTGCGATGCGCCACCGTTGAGTCCGGCCCATTGAAAACAGTTTCGCGAGAAATGCCTAGGGATACAAACCAGGAAGAAACGCGCTGTTGCGATGGCGGCGGTGCGGCGGCGATCGACGAGGCGTTGGCGACACCCGATCGGTACCAAACTTTTCTCAAGCAGGCCAACCAGCCGGGATTGATCGACGCGCGCGGCAAAAAACTGATGGCCATCGCGCTATCGGTGGCTCAGCGGTGCGAACCCTGCTTGAAAAGCCATCTGAAGAGCGCGCTGGCGATGGGCATCACGCCGGCGGAAATCGACGAGGCGGCCTGGCTGGCCATTGCTTTCGCCGGTTCACCGGCCATGATGTTGTACAAGGAAGCGAGCCGGGAACTGCTTTAACCTGAAAAGAGCAGGTAAAAAATTGTCCTATCTTTTACCCCGCATTTTTCTGCCACGGTTCTGCGGTCAGACAGAGCAGCTTGGCGCCTTCGCGAGTCCAAGGCGGCTGCCCTTCCCAAAGCGCCAGAGGACTGGCGCAGTCCAAAACGCTTCGCGAATTCACGGCCGGTTCGAGTGGGCGCCAGCTTTTGGACTGCGCCAGTCCTCTGGCGCTTTGGGAAGAACGCTACTGAATAGTTTCAAGTTCCAAGATCCCGTCCGCTCAACGGGCCGCCTCGATCAACCCGGATATTTTCCGGAGATGTAATTCTCCAAATGATCGATGGTGGCCTGCTGGCTGGAAATGATCCAGTTGACCAGGTCACCGATGGAAACCAGGCCCGCAACCTTGCCGGCTTTCAGGACGGGCAGATGGCGAATGCGTTTTTCGGTCATGATACGCATGCATTCTTCCACCGTATGCTCGGGAGACACCGAGGTCACGGGGCTGAACATAATCTCGCGCACCGGAGTTTCCTTGGATGATTTGCCTTTGAGAAACACCTTGCGGGTATAATCGCGCTCGGAAATGACGCCTTCCAGCCGATCGCCGGACATCACCAGCAACGCTCCAATATTCTTGTCCGCCATGAGTTGGATGGCGTCGCACACCAGCGTGCCGGGAGCGACCGACCACACCTGGACGCCTTTGCGACTGAGGATCGCATTGACGGTTGCTAGCGCGCTCATAACGATAATGTTTTGGTTCAGCCTAAATCCGGAAATGTTTCAAGAACGCAGCCTCACGGCGGCGAACCTTCGGATTGCGGCATCAAAATGCCGCGTTTCGTCCCCTTTAGCAACATTTATCGAACCGCCGGGGTGCCGGTCATGGGCACAAACCGGACGGGCAGCACCGCTTTGGTTTCCACGCGATCTCCCGTTTTCCGCAGCCAATACAGTTCTTGATTATAACGCTCGCCCACCGGGATGATCATTTTGCCGCCCTCCTTCAATTGATCGACTAACGTCTGGGGCACTTGCGTGGGCGCGCAGGTCACGATGATAATGTCGAACGGCGCCTTTTCGGGCCAGCCCTGATAGCCGTCGCCCACCTTGACGGTGACGTTGGTAAAGCCGAGTCGCCGCAAATCCGCTTCCGCCCGGCGCGCCAACGGCTCGATAATCTCGATCGTATAGACTTCGGCCGCCAACTGGGAGAGCACGGCCGCCTGGTAGCCGGAGCCGGTCCCAATTTCGAGCACGCGGTCGGTGGGTTGCGGATCCAGTTTCTCGGTCATGAAGGCTACGATGAACGGTTGAGAAATGGTCTGGTCATAGCCAATTGGCACGGGATAGTCGGCATAGGCCAATTTCCTGAATTCCACGGGGACAAACTCGTGCCGGGGCACCGTCAGCATCGCCCGCAACACCCCGGGGTGACGGAGGTCGCGTCCGGGCGCTTTGAGTTGCTGCTCCACCATTTGCCAGCGGGCATCGGCAAAAGCTGGCTGGGCATCCACGGACGAGTTTTTCTCCCTCGGATCGCGGCACCCCAGCACTGCCACACTGGCCAAAACAACCACCAGCAGCAGGATTGTCATTGCTCGTTATCCTAGCGCATAACTTGCCAACAAGCGAGGAGATTCGAGAGCGGATGACCTGAGCATGCCGATTCTTGACCCTGGATCATTGACTTCGTAATCTGGTTTCATGCGTCGAAAGCCCATAGCCTTGGTCAGCGAATTGTCGGCAGGACAGAGCCTCAAATTCGAATTCCTGCGGGAAGGCAAACGGGTGGAGGGCGTGCTGGTCTGTTTTAAGGGTCAACTCCTGGCCTACGAGAACCGCTGCCAGCACTTGCCGTTGCCGCTCGATTATGGAGACAACCGCTTTTTCACCAAGGATGGCCGTCATCTGCTGTGCCAGATGCACGGCGCGGTTTATGAACCGACCACGGGTGTGTGCGTGCGTGGCCCTTGCTTTGGCGCCCGGCTCGCGGCGTTGCCAATCGAGATCGCGCGCGGCCAAGTCTGGCTGGCGCTTGGGATCGCAGCCGGGCAGCCAGCGGTCGGCGCTCGAAGAACGGAGATCCGTAAGCGAAAGAACAGCCAAAAGAATTCGGGGTCTAAACGAGTTTGAGAATGTTGGGTGGAAACATCTGAACCGGCGGTTGCATGAACCGGTGGAAACCAAAGGGGATAAGGAGTCAGGGCAAGGCCAATTCGCATCGAACGGGTGGGCGGCTGGTATCCGACCCCTCTGCAACAGCTCAAAGGTTATATCGCTAATTTACCAACTCCGGCACCTATCAAGAACCTCCTCGAAAAACTGAAATCCAACCGAATCTCGCGATCCTAGGTTTTTTTAACGTAGGTTCGTCGATTGTCAATTGTGAGAACCGACTCCTTAATGTTACCTTTGCATGACCGGCGACGATTACTATCATGAATGAACGGAACTGACTTACTGGCCGATTTCCGAGAAAGCCGATCGGAAGGAGCGTTTAGCGAATTGGTCCGCCGCTATACCAACTTGGTCTATTCGGTGGCGAAGCGGCGTCTGTCCAACGTTACCCTGGCCCAGGAGGTGACCCAAATCGTGTTTATCCGGCTGGCCAAGACGGTTCCTCAACTCCGCGGCGATGCCGCATTGGTGGCCTGGCTGCACCGCACCACGGTCCACGTGTCCATCGATCTCTGGCGCTCCGAAACGCGCCGGCGCGTCCGCGAAGAACAGGCCGTCGCTATGCAACTTGACCCCCATGAAAATACCGGCTGGAATGAACTGGCCCCCGTCGTGGATGAAGCGCTGAATGAGCTGAATGAGGCCGACCGCCAGACCATTTTGCTCCGTTTTTTCGAGGGCAAAACGATGCGCGACCTGGGCGTTGTTTTCGGAGTCAGCGAAGATGCCGCCAAGATGCGGGTGAGCCGGGCGATCAACCGGCTACGCGGTCAGCTTGGCGTCCGCGGGATGACCTGCAGTGCCATGGGGCTGGGAACGATGCTGTCCGACCGATCCGTGGAAGCCGCGCCCAGCTCGCTGGCCGCTAGTCTGGCGTCGCTCAGTCTGCCGGTCCCTCTGGGCGCAACCGCCGGGTTTTTCAGCCTCCTGGTGAGTGTGT
>JADGRT010000119.1 GCA_017880715.1 Verrucomicrobiia bacterium
GACGTGAGGAGTCTCAAAATAAATCTTTGTTTCCGAAGAAATTTGAGCCTCGTTACCTCGGCTCCTACAAATAATGGATATTTTAAACGCGCTGTTAAGGCGTCGCCAGGCGCACGGTTACGATCCCCCAGGCCGGCACGGGCACCGAGCCGCTGATGGGCCGCAAGGGTTTTTCGCTGGTGTCGCTGAGCCACATCTGCTTCGGTTCGGGCCTGGCCCAGGCCAGCTTTGCCTTCGCGTCTTTGCCCGACGCGCCAAAGAGACGCACGATCCACGCCTTGCCATCGTCGCTTGGCTTGAGCGCCGTAACGAGGACATCTTTCGAATTGACGCGCAGGCGCGGCGGTTCCTCGGGACCTCGCGCCGCTGTGACAACGAGCGGTTGACTGAGAGCCGTCGCCAGGCGGGAGGCATCCGCTGGAGTCGAGCGGCGATGGGGACGAAGGATGAAGCGAAAGACCGTGGGGCCTTCCTGGTACGCACGGTAGTTCGTGCCCCAATGATTGTTCATGGCCCACGAATAAACTTTCTGCGTGGGTTCGACGTGCTTGCGCCAGATCTTGGGATCGGTCTGCGAGTTCAGCAACGTGGCGGTGATGCCGCCCACTTGCACGAGCGGCGCATCGAGGGTGATCCAGGTAACGCCGTAGTCGCGGTTGGCCACATCGGCCCAACGCCCGACCGTGAACCAGTTTTTACAGGCGCTCGGCATTTGATCCAGCTCGGGCCGCATGGCGCCCAGCGGAAGATCGAGCCACATCTGGCCGTCCGGCACGTTGAAGGGAAACGCGAAATTGACGCTCTCCTTGCCTTCCTTGGCGTGATAGCTCTTGGCTATCAGGCGCTGTTTGTCCACCGTATTGATCAATTCCACGTAATCGAAACCAGCCAACAGCCGAACTTCGCGAGACAGTTTGCGGCAACCCGGCGCTTCCGATTCGATGAGCAGCGAAGCCACCAGCGGGCCTTTTTCCCTGACCGTGATGGTCACCGGGCCGTTGCGTTTGAGATCGGCAAGGTTGTCTCCGGGCAGATAAAGATAGTCGTTCAAAGCCTCTCCCGAACTTGTGTCGGCAAGATTCGCATGGATGCCCTTGGCTCGCAATTCAACGATGCCACCGGTTATCCCGTCCACTCGCACGCGCAGCAAGCCATTGTCGAGTGTGGCGCCCTTTTTCCCGCCGACATCAACCACCTCGGCTACCGCGGGGGCTTTGAAGCCGGCTGCGCCGGATCCAGCGCTTATGGAATAACGGCGCGCCGCATAGGGTGGCACGTCCTGAGCCAGGAAGCAGAGCTCGCCACCGATCAATCGCTGCGATGGCACCGGCCGGCCCCGCGCATCCAGCACGCGATCGCCGGCAGCGGATTGTTCCCGGGAGAGAGTGACGAGATCCGTGCGCGTCCAGGAAGTCGTGTTAAAGACGTCCCAAGTGGAGGTCGAAGGCAGCGGTTCGCCACGATGGTTATCGAGGGCGCGTGCCAGCAGATCCCGCGACATCTGGTCCGCTTGCCGGGCATAAGATTGTTTGATCGCCCATTGCTCTCGGGTTTTTTGGCTTTCCGGCGCGGAAATGCTGCAATCGGCGCCCCAGGTATGTTCGGAGTAAAGCAGCACCTTGTTCCAGGCGTCCTCGAACGCCGCGGCGGGATAACCGGCCGGATTGAACATGGCGAACAAAGCCTCGGCCTGCGAAAGGCGGTCCGAGCTGGCGCGGTTCATCGCTGTTTCGAGGGCGGATGAGCCAGCGCCGTCTTCCCAGTAAGGCGTCCAGTCGCCGCGCACCTGGGGAAGCTGGCTGCCATAACGTTTCTCAAAGGCGCTGAAGGCCTCGCTGGTGGAAGCAATGATGAATTTCGGCCAGACGTATTTTGTGTTCCATTCCTTCACGAACTCGCAAATCGCCGGGTCAGGCACCGCGTTGTCGCCGTGGCCGGCCCAGCGCATGTAGGCGAGGTCGTAGGGATAAGCGGTTTTATCGAGCTGATTCTGGTAGTCCGCCACGAACTCCGGCGTCAACTGTTGCACAATCATGGACATGGCGTAACCCTTGTATGGAATCCAGACCAGCACCTTTTCCTTGCCGGAAGGCGAGACCCAGTAGAATGGTTTGTTCTCCCATTGCACGAGGATGTCGCCGATGCGGTCGGAATAATTGGGTGCGGCCGAGAAATATTTGATGCCGGCTTGGGCCATGGCGGGCACCGTGCCCCAGGTGTATCCGGGCACATCGCTGATCATGACCGAATCGATGGCCACGCCGCATTGGTCGCCCAGTTGGGGGGCATATCGGAAGAGCCGCATCAGTTCCTCGGGACGACATAGGCCGGTGAGCTCATTAAGGTACATGCCATTGAGCGCCACCTGGCCTTTTTTCACGGCGTCAAAAAAGTCCGCGCGCTGCGCCTCGGATAACCGGCGCAGATACAAGTCCGCCGCCCACAGCACCTCCACATTCCAGACAAACCGGGCGCCCTCGGGATAATTCGCCGTCTTGCGCGCGTACTCGATGCCCTGCAGGAGATTGGTGACCTGCTTCTTTTCGATAGCGGTCTGGATTTCGGTGTAGCCAATATCGGTATGCGAATGCGGCAGGATATAGATGGTCGTTTGGCGCACCGGCTTGAGAACCAAGCTCTGGCTGGCAAGGGTTTTGCCGTCGGTCTCGACCAAGATGCTGGTCGGAGTTTCCTTCGATACGGACGCCACTGACACTTCGACATTCTGCGCGCCTGAACGCAAGGCAAGGTTCGTAGCCGTGACACCATTCAACAGGACCCGCGCTTGAATGGGATCCCCGTAATGACGCACCGTGAACTGCACCGATTGGAAAAGTTGGCCGCCTTGGCTAATCAGCGCCGGCATGGCGCGAATCGCCGACACCACCGTGCCTCGGGCAGGCGCGAGTTCAACACCGGGAGGTGTTTCGAGCCCGATCCAATCGTAAATCATCCAACTGCCGGACAACGTGGTAATCCCAATTTCGTTGACGCCGGCCTTGAGAACGTCAGCGGGAAAAGCGATCTCAAAACGGTGCTCTTTGCCTTGGGCGGGCTGGCCCAAGATCGACGCGTCGCCCGCTCCGGCGGGCAATTTGCGCGTAAAACTGCGGCCGTTGATGTCGATCTTTAGTTCGGGCGCGCCTCGGGATTGGGTGTCAACCAGGTCAACCCGGAGTTTGCATGCGCCGGCGGGCGGCGGATTCTTGAGACCGAACACGATGGCGAAGGTATGCGAACGGCTGCCGGCCCAGGCATCATGTGGCCCCGGATGCACATAGGGCCAGTCGCGTTGCGGATCGGACTGTCCCACCACGAAAAAACCGTCTTCGCGATATTTCTGGTAATCCTTGGGCGCCAGCGCGAATTCACGGTCGTCGTTGTCCGGCTTGCCAATTTGCCAGAGCAAGACGCCGGCTTCGGCGGCGCTTAGCGATCTTGCCACCTGCGGGGCCAATAGGATGGCGAGGACGGACATGATGACCGCCGCGGGGCGGACACCTGCAAAGCGGCGGAACCAGTGACCAAATTTGAGATTGGGATTCATGCGTGTGGTTGGGTTCGAGTTCGCAACCGGTGTAACTCGTTTTGCTTGGGCGTGCAATCTTCCTCTTCCTTCACATGAACCAGGTAGCAGCCAGGGCAAATTCATGAAAGGTAGGAGACGAGGTAACGAGACTCATTTTAGGTTTTAAGAGGCCGCCTAATCGGAAAATCAGAGCCTCGTAACCGGGCGCATCTCACCTTTGTCGAACACCGGTGGCCGGCGCCCTTTTGGAGCGCGGACATTCTTGTCCGCTTCTTCGTTCCGGTCACACCGAAGCGCCGAAGCGGACAGGAATGTCCGCGCTCCGATAAAGGTGGTATGCGCCCCTCGTAACCTCGTCTCCTACTTTTCTTGGTTCACGAATTGACCCTAGATAGCAGCGGACGTGAGTCCGCTCACTCTCCGGCCCCGGAATATTAGAGCAGACTCACGTCCGCTGCTACGAGTTTCATGGTGCCGGTGCTACACCGTCCAGGGGCCGCGCTTAGGACGATTCAACCAGGTGTTGGCTTCGGCATCCCCAATGAATTGTTCCTTGGCCGGATCCCATTTCAACGGGCGTTTGTGCCAGTAGGCCAGATTGCCCAAGTGACAAACGGTGGCCGAGCGGCAGCCGATCTCGACATCGCAAATCGGTTTCTTGCGGGACCGGATGCAATCGACCCAGTCCTGATGATGATTGCTGCTCTTATAAAGACGCAGGTCATTCGCACCCAGCGGTTCCTCGCCAATCGATTCGGGATCGGTCTTGAATTTGCCGCGATCAACGCAAACCTTGCCCTTGGCGCCCACGAATACAACGCCGAAGGGATAACCCTCGAGACCGCCGTGGTGCATGACCACGCCGTTGGCGTATTTGTAGGTCAGGCGCTTGATGTCCTTGCCATCGGGCGGAATAATCTCGACGGGACCGCTTTCATCCATGCCCAAGCCCCACTGCGCGATGTCAAAGTGGTGAGCCCCCCAATCGGTCATGCCGCCGCCCGAATACTCGATGTAATTCCGCCAATCCGGGAAGTTTTTGTGGATGCCCCGCGGGCTGAGGATTTCGTTGTAGCCTCGCTCCGGAGCCGGTCCCTGCCACATATTCCAATCGAGCCCGGGCTGCATGGACTGGGTTGGCAAATCGCAAGGTTTCGACGGCCCGCCGACGCTGACATAGACCTCCTTGATGTCGCCAATGCGGCCGTTACGGACCAATTCACAAGCCTTGCGGAATTCGGACGAAGACCGCTGCTGGCTGCCGGTCTGGAAAACGCGGTTGTATTCGCGGGCCGCCTTCACCATGGCTCGCGCCTCGTAGATTGTCAGCGACAGTGGCTTCTCACAATAAATGTCCTTGCCCGCCTTGGCGGCGGCAACGGCGATCAAGGCGTGCCAATGATCCGGGGTGGCGATCACCACGGCATCGATGTCTTTTCGCGCCAGCAATTCCCGGAAATCGTTGTAGCCATCGCACCCCTTGTAAGTGTCTTGGGATTTCAGAGCGGCATAATAGTTATTGGCCGTGGTGCGGGCGTCTTCGCGCCGGTCGGTATCGACATCGCACACCGCGAGCACCTGGGTGTCCTTGTTAGCCAGAAAGCCCCGCAGATGTCCGCGGTTTTGGGTGCCTAACCCGATGAAGCCCAGCCGAATGCGCTCGCTGGGTTTGGCCGCGCCCTCGGCCGCCCAGAGGTGCGAAGGCAGAAGGAAAGGTGCGGCAACCGCCGCCGTCGAAGCGGCCTGAAAAAACCGCCGCCGTGAAACAACATTCTTAATTGCCATATAACATCAACCTGTTTGTGCGATTTTATTTTTCTGTGCCTTGAGACGAAACCATGCCCGTCCAAAAGATTATTCTCAATGACTACCGTAATTGGACTGCGGCAGCGACTGATTATTCAGGAATTTGTGCAATTCAAGGCTTCTGAAAGGCCTCCACAAATTTCACGATGGCCCGCACGTCATGGTAATTGGCCTTCCAGTTGTGAGCTTTGCCGGTGCTTTTGGGTTTGCCCTCGGCCGTGACCGTATCGAGCCAGATGCCGTCCTTGGGATCCGCCTGATACTTGACGATGAACGCCAGCAGGCTGTCCAATGCCCGTGAGTATTCGGGATTCTTTTTGTGTTTAAGGCCATCCGTCAGAGCGGCCAGCATTTCCGATTGGATCCACCAGACCTTGTCGGTGTCGGTGGCTGGCTGGTTGTCAAAACCCCGGCTATACAAGCCGCCGCGTTGATGGTCATAACCGTATTTCAACGCGTGTTTCAGATGGGCGTCGAAGTGATCCCACGGAACGGGGCGTCCCAGCACCTGTTTGGAGCGAGCCATCAGCCAGGCGAACTCGACGTTGTGACCGTAGGAAAGACCGGCGCTCTTGGGGTCGGTGACGGGTTTCCAGTCCAGTTGCCGATGAAAACACGATTGGCCGGGGTCTTTCGGGTAGAAGTAAGTGCCATTGATAAGCACGGCCTCCTCGAGCGACGTTTTCACTTCCGGATCGCGGGTGGCCTCGTAGAGCTCGGTCAACGACTCCATCAGGTGCAGATGCATGTTCGCGCTCTTGTAACCGCCCACTTCGACGATAATTTGCGCGTCGTTGGTCAGAACGGGCTTCCACTCGCGGGTGAAATGCTCGATCCAGCCGCCGTGCTGGCGATCGTAAGCCTTTTGCTGGATTAAGTGGTACAAATCCATGGCGTGCCGCAGCGCTGTTTTGTCGCCGCTGGCCCGATAATATTCAACGAAGGCATAGATTACGAACGACTCGCCATACATGATTTTGCGGTCGCCGACCGGTTTGCCGGTTAGATCGGTGGACCAGAAATAGCCGCCGTTTTCGCGGTCAAGCATATGCTCCAGCAAAAACCGGTAACCGTGTTCGGCGGCCTTCAGGTAATTGCGTTTCGTGTCGCTGAAGCCTTTGAGGTGGGCATGGGAAAAGCCCCAAACCATGCGTGCCTGGGTGACGATTTGTTTCTCGGTCGCCGGCCCGCTCTTTTTGCGGCATCGTCGGAGAGCACATAACCGCCGCGATGCAAATCGATGGCCGCGTCATACCAGTAAGGCATGATTTGAGTGGCGAGCTGGATTTTGAATTGCCGGGCGTAGTCGGCCTGGCTTTTAGCCGCAGGCTCGCCCGACCAACCCGTGGTCAGACTGACAGCCATTAATCCAAGAGCGCCGGCCCAACCCATGGCATGCAGAGCGACAGAAGTCCCGCCGCGTGAGGGCACGCGGCCTACAAGCCCCTGTAGGCCGGGTCCCCTGACCCGGCGCCGCTGACTTATGACGCCTTGTACAGAACAATGTTTTGCGGAGAATCGCGGGTCATGCATAACCAAGAGGGGTTTCATTGTTTTATGGATTGATACGCCACTGGCCAGGGCAAGCAAGCAAATTTCGGCGGTTTTCGATCGCCCGCGCGGTTCCTTTATTGAAATAAAGACCGCCCCTTGATGACGATCTGGTCGTCCTTAACTTCCAGGGTGTCGATTTGCTGAATGGTCTGGGCCTGGTTCACGTTGTTGTTCAGCGCGTCGGCCAGGTTTTTCTGACGAATTATTTTCATTAAGTACCCCGGCAGCGGTTTGGCATTGGCCTCGATCGCATCGATCGAAATATTCAGAAACTGATTCGCCACCCCAACTTTGAGATGGGCCACGCCGTTGAGATACCGCCCCTTGAATTTCCCCTTCGTGAGCTGCTCGAGGGATAAACTGAACTTCGCGTTGACCTGGCTGCCGTCGATGGAAAAAAACAGTTTATCCTTGATCGGTGGGATGCTGTCCACCACCGCATTCAAGTCATCGGCCGTCAGAATCCAGGGCTCGGGAATTGTGTCGGCATCCAGGGCGGCTTTGAACGCCATGAATTTGCCGGTGAGTTGCTCCATCTTCTCCGGGCCGTCCTCGATTTTGGGCAACACCATCGGCTGGGTCTGCGTATGGTTTTGGACGAAGGACTTGACGGCGTGTCGTATGACCAACCCGCCGATGACGAGAACACAAATCGTCAGCCCCACCAAACCGAGGAACGTGTAGAGCACCCAGCGATAACTTTTCTTAAGTTTCGGCGGCGCCGGCAGCTTCGTGGTTTCCATGGTTGCCATATATAAACTACGCGTCAGGGAATGCCAAGGTTACAAAAACACGCCTTTCCGGTGACATCTGGTCTTCGTGAGGAAGCCCAAGGTAGAACTAAGGGACAGGTCAGAAGCGTCCTTCCCAAAGCGCCAGAGGGCTGGCGCAGTCCAAAAGCTGGCGCCCGCTCGCACCGGCCGTGAATTCGCGAAGCGTTTTGGACTGCGCCAGTCCTCTGGCGCTTTCAGATGACCATGAA
>JADGRT010000120.1 GCA_017880715.1 Verrucomicrobiia bacterium
TTCAACGCCGGGTGTGGATGGATCGACGGTTGAGTCCCGAAGGGACGGCTGAGAACCACAAGTTCAGCCGTCCCTTCGGGACTTGGCACACCCAGGCCATGGTCCCAGCGTTGAAACGCTGGGCTATTTTCAGCCATCCCTCCGGGATGACGGCGTTGAAATCCTAGTGACATTGGACTCAAGGGTCCGGAATAAAGGCGGACAGGATCGCCTGCCCAGTTAGGTTGCAGCGGTTGAATGCGATCCATCGCCAAGCGAATAGGTTGGGACTGAGCCATCTGTTTCAGTAGCATGAAAAAGAGCGGCGTAGAGCCGCTCTTTTTACTGGCGAAAAGGTTAGGTCAACGACCTTCGAACATGCCGCCGGGCAGGCCATGCTCCCAGCTCTTGGGGGTGTTCCAAGGTCGGGAGGAGAGGTTTTCCGACTCCGTAGTAGTGGAGCATCCGGAGGATCCCAGGGCCAGGACCAGCAAAACCAGGGCTAAAGTCAGATAGGGAAAGCCATGGAAAACCAGCCGTTTCATATCAATAAAAGACAACATCGCCTTCCATCACATCACCCTGCTTCATCTCCGGGATGATGTTGGCGATGCTCCGGGTGGGTTCCACGGTGGTCAAACGCACTTTGCCTATCAATTTGCCGTTGCGGGCAACCAGGAGTTTGCCATCCTGCTTGGCACCCTGATTGATGCCGATATCGAGAATGACGAATTCCCACTTGGAATCCACCGCGATCACTTTGCCCTTCACGCCTTCCATCACAATCTCGGCAGTATCGCCTTTATAGCGCCGGAGTTCGGTATCCAATTTCGAGTTATTGCGCAGCAGAACCACTTTCTCCGCGGCAAAGGCATCGCGTTCGGAGGTCAGGTTCTTCGCTTCAACTTTTAAGGCCTCGACCTGATCGGGGCGGATGGTTAAGGCCTGCCATTGGGCTAGTTCCCGTTGGGCGTCGTTATACTGTTTGGTGACATCGTCCAGTTTGACTGATTTGTCCTTGGCCAGTTTTTCCTGGTCGTTGGCTTTGGTGGTGACCGCTTCCAGATTTTTTTGCGTGCCGGCGAGATCGTCGCGCGTCTTTTTCAGATCGACATTGGCCTTTTTGGCCTCGTTTTTAGCCTCGCGCTCGGACTTTTGAGTGGCCTCCAGGGTGGTCTTCGTTGACGAGAGTTCCTCCGTCAGGCCGACGATTTTCTGTTTGACCTTGGTTTTGTTCAAGGCCAGGGCACCCACTCCCGCGAGAATGGCTACAATTAAAGCAATTCTAAGTAACATTTTCTAACTCAAATGAGGTTCAACTTCATGGCAACCTAACGATTTGGCGGACGGGTGTCAACGCTGGCCTTTCGGAAAATGGGATGGCATTTTTCGCGTGCATAATCGAGCCGGATGTGTGACAAGTTCGAGGCCATGTTTTCCCTACAACGATTATTGGGCAAAGACGACAAGTTTTTCAATCTGCTCGAAGCCAGCGCCGAGCAGTCCAGCAACAGTGTCAAGTCGCTGGTGGAACTGCTGGCCAAGCCTAATCCCGAGCGCACGCTGGAGGAATTCATCCAGACCCGGCGCAAGGACAAACGGATCACCGAGGAGATTTCCCTGCAGTTGTGCAAGACGTTCGTCACCCCGCTGGAGCGGGAAGACATCGAGGCCCTGTCCAGCGCGTTGTACAAAATCCCCAAAACCGTCGAGAAGTTCGGCGAGCGCCTGCTGTTGTGCCAGCAGAATCTCCAGGGTGAGGATTTTTCCAAGCAGACAAAAATCCTCGAGAACTGCACCCTGACCCTGGTGGGCATGGTAAAATCGCTCCGGCGGAAGCCCGATCTCGAAACCATCAACGAGCAAAATGACCGGCTTCAGTATCTGGAAGGGGAAGCCGACAAGTTGATGCTGGACCTGCTGCGCGATTTGTATAGCGGCCGGCACGACCCGCTGCGGGTTATCATTCTGCGCAATCTTTACGAGCTGCTCGAGAAGGTGATCGACCGCTGCCGGGACGCGGGCAACGTCGTTTTTCACATCGTGCTGAAGCACTCTTAACTCCCAGGCTCTCGCATGGTACTAGCGATCGGCGTCATTCTGGTGGCCCTGGTGTTTGAATACATCAATGGGTTTCACGACACGGCCAATGCGATTGCCACCAGCGTTTCCACGAAAGTGCTGACGCCGCGGCAGGCGATCATGCTGGCGACGGCGGGTAATTTGCTGGGCGCCCTGTGGGGAACGGCCGTAGCCAGTACGGTGGGCAAAGGATTGGTGGACACGCAGGCGGTTAGCCTGTTGACCATCGCGTGCGCCCTGCTGGCGGGGATCATTTGGAACCTGATCACCTGGCGGTTGAGCCTGCCCTCCAGCTCCAGTCATGCGTTGATTGGCGGCTTATGCGGCGCCGCCCTGGCTTCAGCGCAGGGTGACTGGGCCGTGATTAAATGGTCATGGCTGAATCCGGTGACCCACCAAAATGAGGGGTTATGGAACAAAGTGGTATTGCCCATGTTCGCTTCGCCGCTTTGCGGATTGTTGCTCGGTTTTACGGTCATGGGGATGTTATTGGTTTTGCTGCGCCATTGGAAGCCGCATCACGTCAGTACCGTCTTTGGCAGGCTGCAACTCTTGAGCGCCGCCTGGATGAGCTTTGGGCATGGCACCAACGATGCCCAAAAAACCATGGGCATCATCGCGCTAACCCTTTTCACGGCCACGACGTCCCACCTGTTTGAACGGCTGCCCTCGGCACTGGGCTTTTTGCATACCCCGGAATTCAAGATTGCCTTGTGGGTAAAAATCGCCTGTGCGCTAACCATGGCGTCAGGAACCGCCATGGGCGGATGGCGCATCATCAAAACGGTCGGCCACAATTTGGTGAAGATGCAGCCCATTCACGGTTTTGCCGCGCAAAGCACGGCGGCGGCGGTGATTCAAGTGGCCTCGCATTGGGGCATTCCTCTGTCCACCACCCATGTGATCACCTCGGCGATCATGGGGGTGGGCGCCACCAAACGGTTTAGCGCCGTCCGCTGGGGCGTCGTGGAACGCATGGTCTGGGCCTGGGTGTTGACCTTGCCCATCACGGCTGCTACCGGGTATGGGATTTTCCGACTGGTGCGGATGATCCACCCCAGATAACTCCGATCGGCTGGCTGCTATCGCAAATCCCGGTGGAACTGCCGGTGAACAAATCATGTCAAACCTGCCGCCCTATATTCGTCAGCAAGGCGAAACGGTTGTGCTCTCCGTCAAGGTGCAACCACGAGCGTCTCGCAATCAGATCGGACCGGTCGAGGGGCAGGAGTTGAAGGTGAAAGTCACCGCGCCCCCGGTGGATGCCGCGGCGAACGATGCGCTGGTGCGATTGCTCGCGGAGCAGTTGGATTGCCCCCGCGGAGCGGTGCGGATGCTGCGCGGCCAGACGTCCCGCCACAAGGTGCTGGCGATCAGCGGGATGAGCGCCAAAGCCGTAGCCGCCCGCTTGGCGCCGACAGCCGGTTCGCCGGCAATTCGCCCCAAAAACGGCGGTTGAATTAACGCAAAGACTTAAAGACGCTACGCTAAGTACTCCATTTCACAAATGTGTTCACGAATGAAGAGTTCGGTTATAAGCGCCAAGCCTGTAGCGCAGACTTCCAGTCTGCTGCATCGCGGATTTCCAATCCGCTGGCCGCGCGCACGGCGGACGCGCCTGCAAGAGTGGATGCGCTGTCTAAATCGCACGCGTAGCCGACTGGAAGTCGGCGATACAGCAGGTTGGAAACCTGCGCTACCGGCGGCAGATGCGCCTCTACCAAAACGTGAGCAGAATTCTAAAATGCGGCATCAGACGCTGAGGGTTGCAGAAGCCGGCAGCCGCACCCGCTGGGTGAATTTCAGCCTTTAGCCTTCAGCCTTCAGCCTTTCCACCCAAACCCGCTGCTTGCCAGCCTGCCAGCCACCGCTTAACCTCCAAGCCCCATGAACATGGTTGCGTTAATCACCGGAGCCTCGCGCGGCATCGGCCGGGGCATCGCCCTCCAAATAGCCCGCCTGGGTGGAGATCTGCTGGTCAATTATGCCCGCAACACCGACGCCGCCCAACAAACCGCGGCGGACTGCCGAACCGCTGCCCGGGAAGCCGGGCATGCCATTCGCGTCGAGATCTGCCAGGCCGATGTCGGACAGCCGGCCGATCGCCGGCAGTTGATCGACTTCGCCCGGAGCCGCTGGCCCCGGTTGGATTTGCTGGTCAACAACGCCGGGGTGGCTCCCCATGTCCGTGCCGATATCCTGGACGCCGACGAGGCCAGCTTCGACCGGCTGATTCAAATCAACGTCAAAGGTCCGTATTTTTTAACCCAACAGGTGGCGCGGTGGATGATCGAGCAGCGCCAGGCCGCTGGAGCTGAGGCTTCGTACCATCCCAAAATTGTCACCATTTCTTCCATCAGCGCCTACACGGCGTCGGTCAATCGCGGCGATTATTGCGTGGCCAAAGCGGCGTTGTCCATGCTGACGCCTCTCTACGCGACGCGGCTGGCCGAGTACGGCATCAACGTCTATGAGATCCGCCCCGGGATAATCGCCACGGACATGACCGGGCCGGTGAAGGAAAAGTACGACCAACTGATTGCCGGGGGCCTGACGCCCATCCCGCGTTGGGGGATGCCCGAGGATGTGGGCAAGGCCGTGGCGGCCATCGCGCAAGATCTCCTGCCGTTCAGCACCGGCGAGGTGATCAACGTGGACGGCGGATTTCATCTGCGGAGGTTATGAGCTATGGCCCTCAAAATCGACACCCAATTAACCGCGAAAAAACTGACGCCGAAAATCGAGCGCCTGTTCGATCTGTCGGCCGAGAAAATCCTAAGCCTCGAAAAACACTGGCAGCCGGCACGAGGCACGCCGGTTTTCACGGTGAAAGGCCAATACACCTCGCGGGGGTGGACGGAATGGACACAGGGTTTTCAATTCGGCTCGGCGCTGCTGCAATATGACGCCACGGGAGAAGAGCGCTTTCTCGAACTGGGCCGGTTGCAGACGGTGCGCTACATGGCCACGCACGTGTCGCACGTGGGGGTGCATGACCATGGTTTTAACAATATTCCCACCTACGGCAACCTCCGGCGGCTGATGCGTGAGGGTAAAATAGCGGCTAACGAACGGGAGCGGGAGTTTTACGAGCTGGCCTTGAAGGTATCGGGGGCGGTGCAAGCGGCGCGCTGGACGCCGACGGCCGATGGTCAGGGTTACATTTACTCCTTTAACGGCCCGCACTCGCTGTTCATCGACACCCTCCGCTCGCTCCGTTCGCTGGCGGTGGCGCATCAGTTGGGTCAGGTGTTGATGGGCGAGCGCGATCGGAAAATCTCCCTGCTGCAACGGCTGGTCGAACACGCCGCCACGACCGCCCGGTATGCGGTGTATTACGGCGCCGGGCGCGATGCCTACGACGTGCGCGGGCGCACGGCGCACGAGAGCCTGTTCAATCTGAACGACGGCAGCTATCGGTGTCCCAACTCTCAGCAGGGCTACTCGCCCTTCAGCACGTGGACCCGTGGACTGGCGTGGGCCATTTGCGGGTACGCCGAGCAGTTGGAGTTTTTCCATCACCTCGGAAGTCGCGCCGGCGCTCGCGCGGTTGATGCTCCGGTGGCGGAGGATACCGCCCGTGTCCTCAAGGGCGCCGCTGCCATCATCGAGACGATGCTCCAGGCGGCGACCGCCACGGCTGACTTTTACCTGACGCACGCATGCAGCGATGGAGTGCCGGTCTGGGACACCGGGGCGCCCTGGTTGCATAAGCTGGGGGATTACGCCCGGCGTCCGGCCGACCCCTACAATGCCTGGGAGCCGGTGGATAGCTCGGCCGCCGCCATAGCATCCCAAGGCTTGATTCGGTTGGGGCATTACTTGATGGCGCGAGGCGACCCAGCCGCCGGATCGCGTTACCGTCAGGCTGGCCTAACCGTGGCCCACACCTTGTTCGCCGAACCCTATCTCGCAACGAATCCGAAACACCAAGGATTGCTGCTGCATTCGGTGTACCATCGGCCCAACGGCTGGGATTACGTGGCGCCCGGACAAAAGGTGCCCAATGGCGAAAGCTCGCTCTGGGGCGATTACCATATGCGGGAGCTGGCGCTCATGCTCTGGCGGGAGATCCGTGGTGAAAGCTACTTGACCTTTTTCGATTATGGCGGGAGTTAATTTTCAAGGCAGATTCGCTGCCCTTTGGGGGCGAACATTGGGGCCATGAGACATCTGCCTACCCCGAAAACCCAGAGATTCTTTTGGGACAAAATCGGCCTGCCCTCGGTGGATGAAGCACTACGTCTCTTAGTGAAGCCATCGGTCGCCCGCCGCTTGATTTTGATCGGCTGCGGTCTCTGGTCGTGGCTGTCGTCCCCTGCCCTGGCCGTCGACACGCCACCGGCAAAGGCCCCCTTCCGGTTCCGCGCGATGACGTACAATATCCATCATGGCGAGGGCACGGACGGCAAGGTTGACCTCCAGCGCATTGCGGATCTCATCCGGCAGGAGCAAGCGGATCTAGTCGCCTTGCAGGAAGTGGACAAAGGCGTGCGACGCACGCAGCAGCGGGATTTTCCATCCGAGCTGGCGGCGCTTACCGGAATGACCTGCGTCTTCAGCAACAATTTTCCTTACCAGGGCGGCGAGTATGGCAACGCCGTGCTAAGCCGTTTCCCCGTCCTGAGTTGGACCAACACCTATTACCGGATGCTCCGCACCAACGAACAACGCGGTGTGTTGCAGGTCACGGCGCGCGTGGCCGATCAACCGCTGGTATTCATGGCCACGCATGTGGACTACCGTCCCGACGATGTCGAACGCCGGCAGAATGCCGAGCAATTGGCCGAAATCCTCGATCGATACCCAGGCTTGACGGTGATCGTAGGCGGCGATTTCAATGACGTTCCCAACGGCCGCCTGCATCGAAAAATGAAGGAACGCTGGCAGGATGTCTGGGAGAGTATTGGAACGGGTGAAGGCTTCACGATCCCAAGCCGGCGGCCGACGAAACGCATCGATTATCTCTGGATAAACCCGAGGTCACCGTGGGTTCCCCGGCGCGCCTGGGTGCCGACCTCCAACGCCTCGGATCACCTGCCAGTGGTGGTGGAATTCGAACTCCTGATCCCGTGAAAAAAAGGGAGCCGCCCGGTGGGGGCACCGGGCCAACAAAAACCGGAACTCTTGTAGGCCGGGTTCCCTAACCCGGCGAATCGGGCTCATCGATTTTCCACACTCCTTCGATTTAGCGCGGGATCAGAATTCCTGAAGCTGCAACCGGGGCCGGCCGCGGCAATGGCCGCCAGCGAACGCAAAGAACACGATCCGGTGTTGGGAAAAGACAGGATGAACAGGATTTACAGGATGAATGGCGACGATGCGCGTTGAACCTCTTTCCCATCCGGTGAATCCTGTTTATCCTGTCCGCCCAATTCTCTGCTCCGAGGGCTGCAAGCCCGTCATGTGATAGCCTGGGGTGGAGCCCCAGGAAAACGTTCCCCCAAACGAATTCCTCAGCCCTGAAAGGGCGGGACACGAGGCGTGAATGAGGTTGTGGTTTTGTTCAGCCTTACAGGCCTTGGGGGGATTCTGTGGGACGGATTACCTGGGCCTTCGTTCGCTGCGCGAACTCCAACCCAGGCTGTAACATGGCAGGCCTTCGGCCCTGTAACAGGCGAGGTCATAAATGATCTCACGTTGAGCAGTTTGCGTCACGATAGGCAACAGCGTCACCAATATCGGGATCAGCACGTTCGCTTTGTGCACCATGCTGACCAACGTCACCCTAGGCACCAGCGTCACCCAAATTCGGGAAATAGCGTTCGCCGAATGCACCAGCCTTACCAGCGTCACCATCCCCAA
>JADGRT010000121.1 GCA_017880715.1 Verrucomicrobiia bacterium
GTTTTCCGGACGCCTTCGTTCGGAAAATCCGCCAGGTCAAAAGCATCATTGAATTAAGCGCGGACTTGGAGATAAACTAACGATCGAATATGCAAACCGAATTATTTTTCTCATTCAGGTCGCTGGCCATCGCCGGAATGCTGGTTTCGATGTGGGGGTTGCCAGTCAAAACTTGGGCTCACGAGTTGGACCCACTCAAACCCATGGGTGAAGCGAAAGGCCTTAAACCTGGCCGCGTGGCCTGGGTGCACGATCCGGAGGCCACCAACTGGAAGGGGCCCGGTGACGGACACTGGTGGGAGCCCAGCCATACCCGGCAGGATCGGGTCAACGCCATGATGTCGCAGGCCATCCGGACGCTGACGGGTGAAGCCACCGACGCGCCGGCTTGGAATCAACTATTCCGTAGCCAGAATCGCGCGCTGGGCAAAGGGGATGCCGGCTATAAACCCGGTGAAACCATAGCGATCAAGGTCAATTTTGTCGGGTTTATCGCCGGTGGCCGCAGCGTCAACGAGTCCACCTACAACATCGAGAAGAATCCGGATTATATGAACACCTCGCCGCAAATGATTGTGGCATTGCTGCAGCAACTGGTGAAAGTCGCGGGGGTCAGCGAAAAGGATATTTCGGTGGGCGATACGCTGGCGTATTTCCCGAACGAATATTACCGCCTGATCCACGAGCAGTTTCCGAACGTGCAGTGCGTGGATGTGGCGGGCAAGTTTGGACGTCGTCAGTCCAAGCCATCCCAGGTTCCGATTTACTGGAGTGTCCGTCCCCAAGATTGCGCCCAGGATTTCGTGCCGGATTGGTTTGCGGAAGCCGAATACCTGATCAACCTGGCCAACCTCAAAGCTCACGGGGGCACGGGTATTACCCTGTGCGCGAAAAACAACTTTGGTTCCCTGATCCGGACGCCAGCTCAGAAAGGATACTATGATCTTCATGGCCCATCCTTTTCCAAGGAGGAAAAAAGTTACCGGCCCCTGGTTGACTTTATGGGACACCGGCATATAGGCGGCAAAACGATGCTTTACCTGATCGATGGGCTGTACCCGGGAATTCACCCGAAAGACCCGGCGCCCAGGAGATGGAGTCCGCCGCCTTTTAACGGCGGTTGGGCCTCGAGTTTGCTCGCGTCGCAGGATCCGGTGGCCATCGATTCGGTTGGATTCGATTTTCTGTATGCCGAGTATCCGGAGCCACGCAACCCTGGAGTGGATGACTTTTTGCATGAGGCGGCCCTGGCCAACCATCCTCCTTCAGGCACGTTCTACGATCCCGATCATGCCACCGCTCAAAAGCGTCTTCCCAGCCTGGGAGTTCATGAGCATTGGAACAATGCCACGGAAAGGAAGTACTCGCGCAATTTGGGCACGGGCAACGGCATCGAGCTGGTTCCGGTGTTCGTGGGCGCAACTCCGAGGTGATTCGGTCGCCGGGTGCGGCCGGAAAGTGCCTTTTATCCAGCGCCATCAGTTTTCAACACCTTACCGGCGTAGCGGCGGCTCGGCAGAGCGCCGCATTTCTTGCCCGAAACCGGGAAGTTGGCGGCGCTCTGCCGAGTCGCCGCTACGGGGTTTTCCAGCGGAATCAAAGACCGCCCTCAATCATCATTCTAAAGGAGGACAACCAAAGCCGGATCACCGCACGAGTCTTAGGCAAGCCAACGCCCCTGGTCCAATGGTTTTTCAACGGTGCGGCAGTTTCCGGAGGCACCCATGCGACTTCTGAACGACGCGAGTTTGGGCGGACCGGCGCGCGTCTATCGCACGACACCGGTGCCGTAGCCAATCCCAAAGCGAATCGAGAAGCCGCCGGGCTCTGCATTCACGGCACGCTCTTGATCCGATAAAAAACCCTTTCAAAACCAGGATCCACCGGATCCTCCATGATGTTGGTCCGGCTGAGGCTGACAAAGTTAGTGGCGGAGATCCATCGCCCAGGCAGTTGCGGGTCAACCGATCGCTCCAGGTCATTAGTGGCTCCAAAGATGAGATTGCTCACCTCGATCCTTGCCACCCCATTACTCACCGAGATGCTATTGATATGGGCATTGGTCATCTGAAAGCCAGCCTGGTTTAGCAGCCGGGGGTAAAAGGTTTCGGCGCGCTGGATGTTGAAGGAACGATCCACATAGACGGCGGCGTTCGTTGGATTGATAATGCAAATCATGGGCAGCGTGAACGAAGTCAGATCCGCCCCATAGGTTCTCCACTCGTTGGAATTGTCTATGTCGCAGTACCAAGGAACATATCCTTCCTGAATCAGCGCCTGGACGGGCGGCGTGACGGACTCGCACACGGTGTCGTGCATGTAATCGCATTCGGCACAACCGGGCCGGCCGGCGAGCAAGAGAATCATTTTGCCCTGGTTCGTCGCCAGAGACAAAGCCTGGTCCTGGGAGTCGATCCAGGTCAAGGGTTGTGCCTGGCTGATCGAAGAGCTCGTGACCAGACAGGAAACAAGGGCCGTTATCGCTATCGAAAGCACTCTATTCATAAACGAGATTTGAACCGGATGGCGCCCTGACCTCGCCCTTCCCGGCTTTGGGTTAAGACTTCATTTCAGGGTGCCGCGTATTCGCAGTCCGGACACGGCGCCAGGACGTGGTTTTCGCTGCAATTGGCGCCCGTGACGGGGTTGCCGGCCAGGCTTTGCAGCTTGAACGTGGTCAACTGTTCGGCGCTTCCGTCTGGAAAGGCGATATTGCCGGCCTTCCTATGCATGGTTTCGCTCCAGTACGAAGTGGGGCGAATGCTCCGGCCCAGCATGCCGCCGGCATTGGTGCATTCGGTGTACGATACGAGGTTGGTGAGGTTGCGGTCGCCCAGGAGCAGGGTGCGAGGGAATGCTTCATTGGCGCAAATACCCGCAAAGAAGGAAACGCCCAGGTTGCCGTTTGTAAAATATTCGACCCAGGTTGACCTCATCTTCATGCCCCGGTCAGTAGGGCAAAAAAGGACCTTGGGAGAGGGGAGATAAATGGCCAACAAAAAGAACTGCTGAAAGGCCTGATCGAGGGTGTCCTGCGATCCTCCGTCGGCCGCTTTGGCCATCCAAGGATATCGGCCGTTATTGTCCTGCGCCCACAAGGCGAACGCCAGGCCGGTCTGCTTGAGGTTGCTCAGGCAGTTAATCCGGCGGGCACGGGCTTTCGCCTTGCTCAACGACGGCAGAAGTAGGCCAGCCAGCACGCTGATGATGGCAATGACGACCAGTAATTCAATCAACGTGAAAGCTGATCGAAATCCGAAATCTGCGTTTCTGAGTTGTTTCACCGCCATACTGATTGCTAGCTGCTTCAAATATCCCAAACCTTCATTAGCATTTCCCGCAATATTCTGGTTGTCAAAATAAATCCGTTAGCCCGAAATAACGGATGCCAGACGGAACCCGGGTCGGCAGGGTAGTTTCAAGTTAACCCTGGGGATGAGCGGCCAGGCGACGCTGGGACTTTTCAGCCCTCCGAGCATTTGGGATGTGACGTCGGCGAACGGGTTGTCCGGCTCCAGCCCGACGCTGTTTTCCTTCGGTGACAAGGTCCTTTTTGACGATTCCTCCGCCAACACCGTGGTGGATTTGGGGAGCCTGTTTCTTAATCCGGGGTCGGTGACCGTCCATACCGCCCAAGATTACATTTTTGCCGGCAGCGGTCGGATCATGGGCGCAACTACCTCCTTGATCAAGGACGGCCCCGGCACGCTGACTTTGAGCAACGCGAACAGCTAGGCCGGCGGCACGTCGATCGACGAAGCGAGAACGATGCGATTGACTCGGTCGCGGTACCGGCTATCCTATTCCCGAAAATCGGGCCTTATTCAGCATTGTGAAAAGCGACAAGATGCAGGCGTCACGGTTTGAGCTGAAGTATTTTCTAACCGAAGATCTGGCTCAGCAGATGCGCCCGTTTGTGCAGGGATATATCGATCTTGACGAGTATAGCGCCCGTCAACCGAGCCGGTCCTATCCCACGCTCAGCTTATATCTTGATTCGGATAATCTGGACACGTACTGGTGGACCATCAACGGGGACAAGAATCGCTACAAACTCCGGTTGCGGTATTACGATGAGAAACCCAATTCGCCCGTTTATTTCGAAATTAAGCGGCGCCTGAACAACGTCATTCTCAAACAACGCGCGGGGGTGCGCAAAGATGCGGTCAAGATTTTGTTGGCGGGGCAGCTTCCGGATCGCGATCATTTGTTGAATCCGGACGATCCCAAGCAATGGTTCGCCTTGAATCATTTCATTGAACTGATGGTTCGCTTGGAGGCCAAACCCAAAATGCACATTGCCTACCTGCGTGAGGCCTATGAAAACGCGGACAACAACGCCGTGCGTCTGACATTTGACCGAGCGGTCGAGAGCGCGCCAAATCCCAACGGCAATTTAATTGCCAAAAGCGAGCAGGCGCATCGGGTGTTCGATCCCAACTTGGTGTTGGAACTCAAGTTTACGGAGCGGTTTCCCAACTGGTTTTGCGAATTGGTGCAGACTTTTCATTGCGTGCAGACGGGCGCGGCAAAATTCGCGGAAGGCATTTATACCCGGGGCGAAAGCTGGGTGACGCGAGCCTGCCCAAGGAAATCGCCCGAGAGTTTAGTGGACGAATTTCTATCGGGCACCTCCTTCCCATGACTGGAACGAGCGGGAGAGAGCCATAACCGCCCGTTAATAAAGTAGGAGACGACGTGAGGAGTCTCTAACCCAATCTGTGTTCCTGAAGAAAATAGTGATCCGCCGGGCGCGGTGGCAACCGGGTTGCCAGCAGGATAATATCAGGGCGGCGCGGCAGCACCGCCCTACCATTACTGCATGGACACGGCGATCAGTGCCGAGAACGCCATAAATCGAACGGTTTGGCGGCTTTCGTTTTGAACGGGAGGCTGACCTTCCGGCCCAAGCGCGCGGAGGCGTAGGCAGCGAATAGAGTTTCCAGCACGACCCGCCCGTCTTCGCCGGTAACCTGCGGTTGTTTGTCATGGCGGACGCAATCGACGAAATGCGCCATCTCCTGCGGGAAACCGTAGTTCCACGCCTCTTCGTAAATTGGAAAACTCCAGCCCCGGGAGGAGCCGGCTTTTTCGACCGCATATTCGTAGCCAGCGGCGCTGTACGCTTCGATGGCGTTGCCATGCAGCAGATCGGCATACGCGACGCCCTGGGATCCGTGGATCTCGGCGCGATCGTCCATGCCACCCAGCTTGGTCCAGCTTTCCTCCGCCAAACCGATGACTCCGTTTTCGAATTCGAGCAGCAGAATGGCGTTGTCTTCGCCCTGGGTTTTCTGCGTGTGAACCTGGGTGCTCATCTGGGCATAAACCGACTTGAGAGGCGGACGTCCGAGCAGCCAGCGGAAAAATTCGATGGCATGGCAGCCCATGTCCATGGTTACGCCGCCACCCGAGCGTTGGACGTCCCAAAAATGCGCCGCGTGCGGACCGTCGTGTTTCTCGGATTGCTTGAGCAGCGTCGGCTGGCCGAGGGCGCCGCTGTCCAGAAGCTGTTTCAGACGGACATATTTGGGAGCAAAGCAAAGTTCTTCGGCGTACATCAACTTGACCTTTGCCTGCCGGCAGGCGGCAATCATCCGGTCAGCCTCGGCCAGGTTCAGACACAATGGTTTTTCCATCACGACATGCTTGCCGGCGGCCGCGGCGTCCAGGGCGACCTGACAATGCCGGTCATTGGGAACGCCCACCACTACCAGGTCAATTTCCGGCCGGGCCAACAAGTGGCGATAATCGGTGAAGACATGCGGAATGCCATGCCTGGCCGCAAAGGCCTTGATGTGGCTGCGCGTGGGGGACGCGGCGGCGAAGAGTTCCGCTTGGGCGCATTGTTTAACCGATTCCGCATGGATGGAAGAAATGAATTGCGACCCGATCAGGCCAACGCGAACCTTGTCTTTCATAGCAACGGCTCATGCTCGCCAGGGCCGGGCGCGTTGGGACACTCCGGCCAGCACCTCGCTGGCGATCTTTACGTCCTCCGCAATTTCGAAGTCGAACATCCCTGCCAGTGCGAAATCCGCGCCGTTCTGGAAGGCATACTGCAGCGCGTCCTTCGGCGGAATGGCGCCGGCGGCCATTACTTTGAAGGCGATCCACGGTTTCTGAACGGCCTGCATGACTTCGGCCGTCTCCTGCGGATTGGCACACCAGTAGCCGGGGAATTCTTGATAGGGTCCTTTGATTTCCTCGGGCTTGGGTCCGGTCGGGTATTTGTGGTGATGGAAGGTCTTGATGTAAAAGTCGTTTTTCACGCCCTGCTGCTCGCAGGCTTTAACCACGTCCAGTGAATGCGCCCCCACACCCGCCGGCACGCCATAAGATCGGATCAATTCGACGGCTTTGATCAGCAGATCGATTTTGCCCTGCGATACCAGTGGGTCGCTGTGCACACCCCAAACATAAAGCGCCTCGCACCCGTCCTGGAGCAGTTCCTCAACTTCGCGTTTGTAGAAAGCCATCTCCTTGTCGATTGGGGCGGTGGGACATATAATCCATTGTATCTTGCCGCCGCGTTCCTTGCGGTAACGCCGGAGGACGGACATGGGGTGCGCGGGGTTGTGCATGGAAAGGGTGTTGACGCCGTGCTTTTCAGCCAGCGCCAGCGTTTCCATGATTTTCTCATCGGTGTTGTAGTGGGCGGCAAGGTTATAGACATAGCGCAAGTCGCGGCTATGGGTATAGTGCGTGAGCAGGTTGCCTCCCAACAGAATGCGGCTCACTTCGAGTTTGCCGATTCTTCCTTTTGGCAATCCACTTGGCGCTAGGGGCGGATTGAGGGGGAGGGGGGATGGCGTTTGTCCGCGCGTGTCCAACGCCAATGCCAGACCCGCGGTGGACAACAAGGAGGTTTTGACAAACGAACGGCGATTGATGTCAGTGTTCATAGGGTTAACGGTAGGCTGTTGACCGGCAAACTAAACAATACGCCGGGGCAATTCAAACCTTTTCGCCGCACTCGGGACAGAACTTCGCTCCCGCGGTTAGTTTGGCGGCGCACTTGGGGCAGGCGGTTTTTTGGGCCAGAGCCTGGCCGCAGTCCGGACAGAACTTTGCCCCCTTGGTTTCGGCGCCGCACTTGGGACAAACCAGTTGCCGATCCCGTTTCACATCCCTTTGCTGGCTGCGTTGTTTGCCTTCCTCCGTTGCCATTTCCACCGCGCCATCGACTTCGCCCTGGGCGCGCGCGGCCTCAATGGCCACCTCGGCATCCGGCGCGCAGTTCAAGCACAGACCGCTGCCGGTGTTCCAGCATTTATCGCAGGCGTACTGATAACAACGCGCACAGCGATGAAAGTGGTTCTTGGCCTGTTCGACCGCCGTCTTGAACGTCTCGTCGTGGGCTTTGCCCCAGGCGGAATCCGCCAGGGCCGAGGCCGCATCCGCGGCGCCGCCCAGCACTCCGCCAAATATGCCGGCCGCCTTGCCCAGCCACCCGGAGGCGCGGCCACCGCGGTAGGGCACGAACTCGGGGCGCCAAGTGTCGTGGCATCGCTCGCAGAAAAATTCGAACTGAAACCCGGCTTTGACGCCGGTGCTTTCCGACCGATCGGTGTAATTGTCGCTGAATTTGACTTCTTCCATGTTCGGCTCCTGATGTTTCCGGGCACCCAGAATCGTTACGCGCGGCCGCGCGGTCAACGCAGCTTCAGAATGGAAAAAACTCAGCCGAAGTCAAGCTGGTTGCTTCGCGCAAGGTTGCCGGGCAGGGCTGCATCAAGCTCGCCTTTTTTTGTAGCATCTGGCGTGAGCCGGATCATTATTCTCCGCCGGGCATGCGAAAAGCCGCACAAAATTCGAGAG
>JADGRT010000122.1 GCA_017880715.1 Verrucomicrobiia bacterium
ATGCCAATGGCAAAGGTGTCACCCGGGACCAACGGAAAGCCGCCTATTGGTACCACCAAGCCGCCGAACAGGGCCATAGCCTGGCTCACTTCAACCTTGGATTCTGTTACGAGGTCGGCGAAGGCGTCGACAAGAACGCCGAGGCGGCTATCCAATGGTACCAACGCGCCGCCGAACAAGGCGATCCGGACGCCCAGCAGGCTTTGGAGGAAATAGCCGCCAATCGGCCGCCCCCGGCCGCCCCCTCACCGGTCGCAGAGGCGATCGCGCCTCACCCCGTCGCGCCGCCGCCCGAGGCGGGCGCCGCCGAAGACGTGGTTGCGCCCGCCGAGCTTGAACCGCAACCGCTCCCATCACCCGCGGTGGAAGTCGCCACCCCGCCGCCTCTCGCCCCCAAAGAACCCATGGGCGAATTGCTGAAATTCGCCGAGACCGGTGACGTCCTGGCCCAATATAAACTGGGCATGAAGTATCTTCTTGGACAGGAGGTGGAACCGGATTACCTGATCGCCAGCCTGCTGCTTCAGGCGGCTGCCGAAAAAGGCCTTGCGGAGGCCCAGTTCTACCTGGGCGAGCTTTGCCAAAATGGCCAGGGCATTCCGCAGAACTTCGCGGAATCGACTCGGTGGTACCACCGAGCCGCCGAACAAGGTATGGGCGCCGCCCAGGCGCGGCTGGGACATTTCTACGACCAGGGCGTGGGCGTCGTGCCGGATTTCGTCGAAGCCGCCAAATGGTTCCGCCGCGCGGCCGACCAAGGCATCGCCGAAGCCCAGGCGCGCATCGGCCAATATTATGAACAGGGACGGGTGTTTAACGAGGACGCGGTCGAAGCCGTGAAATGGTACACGAAGGCTGCCGAACAAGCCCACGCCGAAGCTCAATACCACCTCGGCCGGTGTTGCGAACAAGGCCAGGGGATCAGCCAGGACTACGCCGCCGCTTACAAGTGGTACAACCTGGCCGCCGCCCTGGGCCATCGCCAGGCCCTGGAGGCTCGCGAGCAGATCGTAACCCTCCTGAGTTCCGGGCAGATCGCCGAAGGCCAACAACAGGCGTCCGACCTCTATCGTTCGCTCGGATTCAAACGGTTGGCCGAAAAGGAAATCTCCCCGGCCATCCAAAAAATCCTGGCCCAACACGCCCCGAAATCGGCCAAGGAATAGTCTCTAGTAATTCTTCCGAGCGGAGGACAAACTCTCGTACACGCGCGCCACCTCGCGCGCCATTTGCCCGATTCCGAACCGCTCCCGCACACTGCCTCGCCCTTGCTCCCCCAGTTTTCGCGCGCGGTCCGGATTCCCCAGCAGCGATGCCAACGCCTCGGCCAACGCCTCCGCACGGCTCGGATCATACAGAATCCCGCCCCCGGTGGCATGAATGATCTCCGGGTAGGCGCCCCGATTGGGCTGAACCACCGGCACGCCCGTTGCGTTGGCTTCCAGCAGGTAGCTCCCAAAGGCCTCCCCCGCCGGCACCGGAACCGAAAGCACCGACAACGAACGCAAGAATTCCAGACGCTTCGGCCGGTCGAATTCCGGCAGGAACTCAACGGATTTCGCGCATCCCGCCGCCGTCAACTGGCGTCGCAGTTGCGAAATAAAAGCGACGTCATCGCCGGTTTGTCCGCCGGTGGCCCGCAACTTCAGGGATGGCCATTGCGGACTTTGTTTCAGCCTCAAAAACGCCTCCACCAAAACTCCCAGCCCCAGCGCCGGCGATAGCCGCGAAAGAAACCCGATCACGGGTGGATCGGGCCACGCCGGCGCCGGCGCGAAACCCGTCAGGTCAATGCCCAGCGGAATGACCTGTATGCAGTCACCGCTTATTTTTGTCAGGCGCCGGATTTTTTGCGCATAGTACTCGCTGACCGAGATAAACCGGTCCACGTCGGCCGAGCGCTCCGCCACGGCATCCCACACCCGCCGCGCGACCTCCGGCTGCAGGGCCTCGATCCAAGTGTCTTCATCCTGCAAAGAACAGACAATCGACGCCCCCAAAGCTTGCTTCACGCGCCGCGCCAATCCCAACAGCAGGGCGTTGGAAAAATGCACCACCGCCGGTTTTTCGTGCTGCGTCAGCCATTCCACCAGCCGGTCCAATTCCTCGGCCTGCCCGCCCGCCTCGCCGCGCAACATCGACAACGTCATTGCCTCCAAGCCGCGGGCCCGGGTCGATCCCGCCTTGCGCGCCGCCCATTTCAACAAAACCGCCGCGTCCAGCCAGCGCGTCAGCCAGCGGGGCGCCTTTCTTAAAAAGGGAATCTGCTGCCGCAGATAAAGGCTGATGGCTCCGTAAAAAACCGGCGCCTCACCCCTGACAGCCGGATCGTCCGCGAACATCGGCAGATACAAAGGCACCATGACCACGTCGTGACCCAGGGCGCGCTGGGCCTTGACCAGGGCGTTGTCGCGCAGGCAGTTTTGACAATAAAAGGTCCCGCCCGAACCGGGCACGATATGGACAATTTTCATTTCCTGCCAAAAGCATAGACGCGCCCATCCTCCGTGCCGACGACCACGATGCCGCCGGCCACCGCCGGCGACCCAGTAATAGGCGCGCCAATTTCATAGCTCCACAACTCCCTGCCCTCGCCAAGGCTCAACAGATACAGGCGGCCATCGGTCGATCCCACCACCACCTTGTCCCCGCAAATCACGGGAGAACTGTCCACGTCGCCTCGCGTGCGAAACGTCCAAAGCTTCGCCCCATCCTTCCGGGCCACGCAATGCACGCTCTGATCCCGTGAACCCGCCACCACGCGATCCGCGCCCACCGCCGGTGACGCAAAAAAGGGCGCGCCACCGTTCGGGCTGCCATATTGCCAGGCGATTTTCTTTTGGCTGAGATCCACACAAATCAATTGACCCTCGTAATGTCCCACATAAACCCGATCGCCCACCATGGCCGCGGACCCCGCGATATAAGCGCCGGCCTCGATTTTGGCGATCTCCTTGCCATCCGCCACCGACACCACATGCACCAGCGCGTCGCACCCGCCAAAAACGGTTTTGCCATCCGACACCGCCGGCGCGCCGTTGATGTAGTTGCCGGTCTCGTAGGTCCACACCACCTTGCCCGTCGCCGCCGCCACACAATGCATCACGTTGTCGTAGCTACCCACCAGGATGCGCTTGCCTTGATTGCCCGGGCCCGGAATCCAGTTGGCGGAACCCATGATTTTTCCTCCGGTCTCATATTGCCACCGCGCTTTTCCCGTCGCTGCGTCCACGGCAAACAGCGTTCCTTTCAACGTTCCCACCACCACCAGGTCGTCCACGATCAGCGGTGGCGCCTCCACCCGGTCCCCCGCGTTAAACTCCCATAGCTTGCCGCCATCCCGCAGATTCAAAGCATAGAGCTTGTTGTCGTTGGATCCGATAAACACGCGACCCCGACCGATGACCGCCGAGGATTTGATCGCCTCACCGGTCTTGAAATTCCAGAGCAGCGCCAGCTTTTCCGGCAGCGCTCCGGAAGCCACCCCGGCCAACTGCGCATTACCACGAAAAATCGGCCACTCCACGGCCGCCGCCTCATTCGTGCTCCCGCCTGAAGGCGCCGCCGCCGCCAAGCCGATGCCTATGCCCCCTGTCACCAGCCACGCGACGGCAATAAGCCTCACCATTGGGACCGGCAGCCTAATGAGAAACCCCGCGCTCCCTCGGTCCCCCAGATCGTCCTTCGTCCTCGTCCCTCGTCCTCGTCCTCGTCCTCGATCTTTTTCCGAGGGGAATCGAGGACGAGGACGAGGGACGAGGACGAAAAACGCGTGAGCCGTGCCGGTTATTATCTTCCAAATATTCATAAAACAACCTCCCGTAGCTTACCCTAAAGCCACGCCTTAGACAACAGTCCTTTGTTGCCGGCGTCTCACGGGTGCGAATCTCACATTTTTCCGCAGGACTGGGAGCGCCGGCATCTTGCCGGCGTGGACGGAGTCGAACACGCCGGCAAGATGCCGGCGATCCCAGTGAGGAGTCAACGTCCGAAAAAGGTGAGCGCGCGTCTCATGGCACCACCAGCGCCTCCGGTCGCAAACGGCCCAGTGTCTGACCCGGCAAGCGCAGGTCCAGCGATTCCTTCAACGGTTTCTCCGTCCCGACATGTCCATCGCAAAACGCCACGTTCGCCAGCCGCGCATGCCGAAAGTGAGCCGTGGCCTCGCCAACATTCGTGCCCACGTAATAAAATTCCTCCAGCAGGGGATGGTCCGTCGAGGCCGGCGCCTGAAAATCGTTCACCTGTCCCGCATCCGCAAATACCGCCGTCTCGGAATGCACCCGAATGCGGCTGACCTTCACCGGCATCTGATTCATCGGCCCTGACAGGCACAGGTTGTAGCCGTATCCATAGGCCGCGCCCGTTGCCTTGAGTTTGAAGATCCGCAGGGCGTAGGACAACGACGGGCATACCTCCACACCGCGCCCGTTCAAGTACGGAAACAACGCCCCTGGCCGCGGATCGAAGGCTCGCTCCCCTTCCGGTCCGCGCTCCAGCCAGCCAAACCAATACAGGTCCCCGCCGTTGGTGGCCGCTCCGCGATAGCGAAAGGCATTGCCGTTATTGTCATCCCAATACATCTGCGCCGCCAGACTCAATTGACGCAAGTTGCTCGCGCACCGAATCCGTTGCGCCGTCTGACGGCTGCGGCTCAGCACCGGCAGCCATAATCCCGCCAGAATCGCGATAACCGCCACCACCATCAGCAGCTCCACCAGCGTGAAGGCCACCCTGCCAACCGCACCAGCGTCCGCGCGCAGCGAGATCGTAGCGCAGATTTCCAATCTGCTGTGTCGCCGACTTCCAGTCGGCAGACCGTTCGATGGCCGATGCGGCGGCGGATTGGAAATCCGCGATACAGCAGGTTGAAAACCTGCGCTACGGTTGTTGGTCGTCCAACCCCGCGCCTGATCAGTAAAACCTGACATGACTCGCCTAAAAATCACCGCTCCGCCCGCACCCGATAAAACCAAGCTCCCGATGCGTGCCGGGTGTCGGTCAACACCTGGCGGCCCCCCGTGCCAGGCAGCGGTCCGGCAATCCCCGTCCAAGTCCGGAAATCACTGGTTTGTTCCAAGACATAGGTCCAACCCATGCGCCCCACGAATTCGGCTTGCCACCATCCGTCCACCAACTCCCCGGCGAACCCGGCAATCGGCGGCTCCGGCACCGTCACCGTGACATTGTCCACCACGCCGTGCGCCAGCAGCGATCCTCCCGATTGCTCGTCGTTGTAGCTGCTGATGGACACCGTATCCACCTGAAAATCCGTGAAAGCCGCCGACAGTTTGAGATCCTGGATGGGCCCAAACGATTCGCCATTGCGCGTCATGACGGTGCTCAGCGTCCGATTGCTGGCCGTGTAACGCATCGTCACCTGAAAAGCATCTCCCGCGGTCAGCTCCAGCGGATAATTCATGCTCGCAAGAAACTGGTGGTTGCTCGAAACCAGCGCCAGCGACACCGTCGCGCCAAAGCCGGAATCCGGAAAATAATCGAACTCGGCCAGGTTGGGCGAGTCCTTCGCGGTCCCCCGCACGAAATTCGTCCCCATCGCCTGCGTCCGATTGAACAATCCCACCGCCACCTCAAAGGTAAACGGCTTGTCCGGACTCAACCCCACCGCCACATCCTTCAATTGCAGTTCAAAGGCGAGACTGAAATCGTCGTTCTTGCCCAATACTGCCGGAAGCGGCCGATAGAAGTAGCTGTTCCCCTGTGACGAATCCCAAGTGACTTCGAGGTTTTGGTTGGCGGGATTCCAATGAAACAGCGAAGCATCCCCAAACACCTGCCATCCCCGCGCCAACGGATCGCCGCTGAAATCCTCCGTGATCGTGGCGGCCTCGATACCGGGAGCCACCAGCCATATTAATAAAGCGGCGTGGAAATGAATCCAAGGGTTCAAACCAAGATGATTCATGAACTTTTTCCCTGTCGCAGAGCCAACCACACCATCCCGGCGCCCAGCAAAACCAAGGCGCCCATCGCAGGCTCCGGAACGGCGGCCACCGCCGAAAACCCGTCGATCTCCAAATGGCCGCCCAGGGATACGACCTTGATGAACTGGACACTGTTCAGCGTCACGCGCCGCCCCTGGACATCTTCGGCCCAGGCCAAATCATAACCCGCACCGCCTCCCGATCCCTGGTATAACCGGCGGCTATCCGTCAAGCCTTTGTCGGCAAAGTCCGCGCCCGTGAGCGCCGGATTCACCGGCACCGAAAAATCCCCGCTGCCGTCGGTCGGAAACAGGCCGTCCACCAGCGGCGCCAGCGCCGAATTGAGGGCGTAATACGTCACATTGTCGGCGCTGACATAGACCCGCGACCCTCCCGTGCCCGCACCGTACAACGATCCATCCGTAATGCCGCCGCCGGAATAATCGCCGTTGACGATGTTGAAGCCGGCGTTGCCATAAACGATAAAGTCGAGGCCGTACGGATGAGCGGGATCGTTCACCACGGGCTGGGCCATCCGCACCGTCAACGAACCATTGGTTCCCAAGGACACGACCTGGCTTTGGAGATAGGGGGCGTTGAACGGATCGACCGGCCCGCCAAAAGTTCCGGGCGTCGCCCGCGACGGCTCGCCGAGGGCCGAGGCGGCATTGGTGAAACCCGCCCCCGAGCTGGGCAGGTTTCCGGAAGTATAATCGACAACGGATTCGGCAAACGACGCGCGCGCCGATGCCACACTTAAAGAACCGGCCAAAGCCAGTCCGAGGATAATCTTTTTATTATTATTCATGACCCTGATCTTTTCACTGGTTACCGTCCCCATGGACGGCGAGTTGCCGCTGAAGCGACCAGGGCGGGGCCGGAAAATAAAAAACCTCCAGACCCCGTCAAAACGGCGAATGAAGGCATTCCACGAATTCCGCTGAAAAACCGTCCAGCAGACTGGCCCCATCCTTCTCGATGACGGAGAAGCGGACCGCTGGGAAAGCCGCGGATTATCCGCGACCGGCCTGGCGATCCCGACGAGCACAATCCAACCGGTATCCTGACTCCGGGCATCCAGCCCCGCTTCCACCTTCCCGGCTGTGCAAACAGCCAGTGGCCCTGAAAGCGAGTAACCCGTCACAGTGGCGCAACCGTCCCCGATTCCCACGGGGTTCCCAGACATTGAATTGCGAACAATGCAACCGGCGCGAGCCGGCTGCCATTTCAAAGAGCGCGCCCAGTTTTGCCCGGTCAGGAGATTTTTCCAAGAAAAAACTCCCGAAATCTTGGCCGCGGCCGGCGGCTGGGGTGCAACTCACTTTTTCGTGGCCGCCGGCGTGAGCCGGATCATTTGTCTCCGCCGCGCATTCGAAAAGCGGCGCCCGACTCGGGAGTTTGAGCCGACTCCCGTTGAAAACCAGCGTCCGCTCTCTGCCCAAAAACGGCTCGATGGTCGTCCGTGTGGACGTGCAGAAAATGGTAGGGCGGTGCTGCCGCGCCGCCCTGATTTAATTCTCGTGTCGGTCTGAGGCAGCGCCTCACTAGACGATCATAAGAACCCGTTCACATAACGGGACTTTCAGGGAAAAGGAATGGTGAACCGAGCGGGCGACGGCGGGTTGCTTTGGAAGTGGAATTTGTCGACCTTCAATGTCCAGGTGGCGTCTTCGAACCACGCGACTCGGTTATTCGTTGGACTAACGAGAATAATAATGGCGTTGCCGTTCAGGTTGGTAATGCGCAAAGGAACAGGTCATTTGCGAGCAGGTCCGCTGAGTTTCCGGTCGCCGGCTGAACGGCGACGAAACGCCGGAGTGGACTGCGCTTCGATTTCGCCTT
>JADGRT010000123.1 GCA_017880715.1 Verrucomicrobiia bacterium
ACGGCGCCCCTCAATACCTGGGCCGTCGATGGCAGCGGCATCCCGATTCCTTTCCGCGTCGCTCGTCAGACGGATGCGGGCGGCAGTGCCAGCAGTGCCGGCATCGGGACAAACATCGTCGCCAAAATTCGCGTCCAGGACATTGCCCTGACTGCCGCCGCTGTGCAGGCCCAGTACGATGCGGAAAAGGCGCAGTTTGGCCTGGTGGACACGGATGGCGATGGGATGGCCGATTGGTGGGAAATCCGTTATGGATTAAATCCGAATGATCCCTCTGATGCCGCCAAAGATCTCGATAATGACGGCGCCACCAATCTGAAAGAATACCAGATGGGCACCGATCCAACGAATCCAGACACCGACGGGGATGGACTCAAGGATGGTGTGGAAACTAAAACGGGCGTGTGGGTGAGCGCGAATGACACGGGCACCGACCCGCTTAAAGCCGATACCGATGGCGACGGTCTTTCGGATGGTGTGGAAACCAACACGGGCATTTTTGTAAATGCCAACAACACCGGCACCAACCCGAATAAAAAAGACACGGACGCAGATGGCTGGGATGACGCTGGAGAAATCCTCTTTGGGTCCAATCCCAATGATCCGAAGTCGACGCCAACCTCGGGCGGTTGGGCGACGGTAGTGGCCAAGTCCAATCCTAAATACTGGTATCGGTTCGAGGAAACCGATCCTTCTCAGGTAGCGACGAACTCGGGTTCGGCACAAGACTTCCAGGGAGCCTACGGACCTGAGATCGTGGCAGCCAATCTTGGCAAAGCCAGCGCCCTGCCTTCGCTGGGCAAGGCCATCGAGTTCACCGGTCCCGCCGCCCCGAATACGACCGGCAAATACGTGGACATGGCGGCGGTATTCCCGGCCGACCTGACTGCTGCCAGTATTCCGGAACTCGTCAATGTGCGCCCACCCACGGTTGATAAAACGACCACCGTGGAGTATTGGTTTAAAACGACGCAGAAAGGCACGCACGGCGCCAACTCCTGGCAAAGCCCTTCGATTATGGCGCATGAAAGCCCGGGCGATGGCGATATGTATTGGGGCAAGATCAACGATCAGGGCGAGTTCGGGTTCAGCACCTCGGACCTCAACGATATTCTGACCAAACGCGACCTAAAGAAAAACGTGACTGACGGCAATTGGCATCACCTGGTCATGATCAAAGAATGGCATGTCAGCCAGTCTTGCCGCTCGACCCTGTACATTGACGGCGGCCCGCAGCAACCCGGCGGCTCGTCTTTCACAACGACCACGGCGGCGGGCAACACCAGCTACCAGGATGGCGACTCGCTCATTCACTTTTTAGGCTTCACTCAGAGCGGAGAGCTGGAAAACGTGCAGTACATCGGCCTGCTGGACGAGGTGGCGATCTACGACCGCGCCCTATCGGAGACCGAGGTTCGCATCCACTCGAAGGCCGTGCTGGAAGCGGATACGGACGGCGATGGCATGCCAGACGTTTGGGAAATGTCCAATGGATTTAATCCCAACGACCCGAGCGATGCCAGCCAGGATGCGGATAACGATGGCTCAACCAATCTGCAAGAGTATAAGAACGGCACCGATCCGCGAAACCCGGACACCGATGGTGATGGGCTTAAGGACGGCGTGGAAACCAACACCGGCGTCTGGGTCAGCTCGACCCATACGGGCACCGATCCGCTCAACGCCGACACCGACGGCGATGGCCTGCTGGATGGTGTGGAGACCCACACGGGCACCTTTGTGGACGCTACCCACACGGGCACCAGTCCGCTCAAGCGTGACACGGATGGCGACGGTTTCTCCGACCGAGATGAAATTCTGATCGGGACAAATCCGACCGATGCCCAGAGCTTCCCCATGGTTCCGGCGACCTATGCGGCTGCGGTCCAAGCGGACCAACCCATCCACTGGCTGCGGTTCGAGGAAACGACGACCGCCAATGGCGTCACCAACCAAGGAAGCGCTGCGCCGCAATACACTGTTACCTTTGGACCTGGAATCATGGATGCCGATTTGGGCAAGGCCAGCGCGAATGCGAAGCTGGGCAAAGCTTTGGAATTCACCGGACCGGCCGCCGGCACGACCACCGACAAGTATATCGACTTTGGTCAACCCATTCCTGAACTGATCAACCTGCGCCAAGATGCTTCTGGCGCCACGGTTGATATTGAAGAAGGCAAAGCCACCACGGTCGAGTACTGGTTCAAGACCACAATCAAAGGGTTGAACGGGAACGATACCTGGCGGAATCCATCCATCCTCGCCCATGAAAGCCCGGGTGATGGAGATATGTATTGGGGTAACTTCAATCAGGATGGGGACTTCATCTTCAGCACGTCTGATTGGCACGATGCGCACGTTACCAATAATTACGCGACCGACGGCAAATGGCATCACGTGGTGATGGCCAAGATCTGGCACACCAACAGCCCTTGTGTCTCTCGCTTGTACATGGACGGCGGCGCGCTGTATGGCGGTCAGACGATTGAAACCACTACGACGGCGGGGTTTGCCAGCGGGCAGGATAATGACTCGGTGCTGCAATACCTCGGCTTCACCCAGTTTGGTGACGCGGCCAATGCCCAATTCATCGGTATGATCGATGAAGTGGCCATTTACACGAACGCCTTCACCGAAGCCCAAGCCCGGGTGCACTATGCCGCGGGCGGTGGCCAGCCGCCGGTGCCGCCATCGGTGACGCTGCAGGGCCAGAAATCCGGATCGAATGTGATCCTGACCTGGCCGCAAGGCACGCTGCAATCCGCGGATGAAGTGAAAGGACCGTTTGCGCCCATCACGGGCGCCACGTCGCCTTACACGAACGCGGTGACCGGTGACCGGAAGTTCTTCCGGGTATTGGTGCAATAACGGTTAAACTACCGATGGCCGGGGCTTCGGCCCCGGCCATCTCGCGAACTCTTCAGTTATGATCCATTTTAGACTTTTCCGATCGATTCGAGGCAGCAGTCACAACCATGCCCGTTTAGCTCGTCGAAGCGGTGCGTTCACCCTAATTGAACTCCTGGTGGTCATAGCCATTATCGCGATTCTGGCAGGCATGCTGCTGCCGGCACTGGCTAAGGCCAAGGCGAAGGCGAAACAGACAAACTGTAAAAACAACCTTCGGCAGATCGGGATTGGACTGATGATATACTTGACCGATAATCAATACTATCCCGGCTGTTATTCGGTGGTTCCCCAACCCTATGGCATTTGGCCAGTCCGTTTGCTAACTGGAATGGCGAATAACCGGCAGGTCTTTTCTTGCCCGGCCGCCCTCCGGAATTCCGCCTGGGATACCAACGTAAATCGTACGCTTGGAGCCACCGGACCTGACGGCAAGTTCGATCCCTTTGGCATTACTCTGAACTCGCGCTTTTCGCTAGCCTATAACGATTGGGGATTGAATATCAACGCTGTGCCGGAACTTGGCCTGGGCGGTGACGTCAATGGTGTTTTCCGAACCGGCAAAGGCTCCCTAGGCGTCAAGGAGTCAGGAGTGGTCAAGCCGGTGGAAATGATCGTGTTGGGTGACGCCCGAGCTTTCGCCGATCCAGTCAAGAAGGCCGCGGAAATGGGTCATGCTATCTGGCCCGTAAACCTTGACCCCAAGGAACCCGACCAATGGCCGGCCAGCCGTCATTCCCGTCAAACCGATCTCATGTTTGGAGATGGACATGTCGAAAACATCCTGCGCAGAATTGCCATCGATCCGCGAAACGCCAACTGGCGCGCGCGTTGGAACAACGATAATAGCCCTCATATGGAAATCCCTAATTGGGTCGTAAACCCGGCCGAAGAAGCGGTGATCGATCCGTAACTTACTGGTGTTTGGGATTACGCTATTACCGGCAAGGCCGAAGAGAAGATCCCCGCGAAGTTCGATGGCGTCATCCTCGTGCCCTATCCGATCGAGTCGGCTTCGTCGTAGGCGGCTTTGTAGGTGTAATCGGGCGGGCCGTCGCAAGTGGCTTGATCCGTGTCAATCGGCGCAATCCGTGGTCAAAATTTCAAATATCTTTGGCTGGCGTTTGCCATCGCGCAATTCACCGCGCGTTCCAACGCCTCAAACTCATAAGGCTTGCTCAAGAATACCTGGGGCAACTCGGCGTGATTGCCTGCCATCACGTCGGCCTCGTTGTAGCCACTGGACAAAATCACCGGGATGCCAGGCGCAAGCTGGCGCAGGGCCGTCAACGTCTCCCAGCCGTTCATGCGCGGCATGGTCAAGTCGCAAAGGACGCAACGGATTTCCTCGCGGTGCTGCTGGAACACCTCCACCGCCTCGACGCCGTCCTCCGCGACCAGCACCGTAAAACCCAGGCGCTTGAGCGCGCTCATAACTACGTTGCGCACGCCCCTCTCATCTTCAACTACCAGGATAGTGCCGCCCCCGGCTGTTTTTGGGGCTTGGGTTGCTAGGACAGGCGTTCGGGGCACGGCTTCGATCGACACCGGCAAAAAGACCCGGAAGACGCTCCCCCGATCCGGTTCGCTCTCCACCGTGACAGCTCCGCCATGTGCCCGTACGATTCCAAGAACCACCGACAAACCCAGTCCCCGGCCAGTAAACTTAGTAGAGAAAAATGGATCGAAGATCTTCTCGATATCGTGGCTGGCAATCCCGCAGCCCGTATCGGCCACTTCCAGGCAGGCGTAGGCAGTGTCTTGCGGCTGCCAGTCAATGGGGAAACGGTGCCTGGCAGGAATATCAGTCAGGGATACCGTCTTGACCGCCAGGTGAATAGTGCCCGGCCCGTTACCGATAGCTTCCCACGCATTGGTGACTAGATTGGCAAGAACTTGTTGCACTTGCTTTGGGTTCGCGCTGATGGCGGGACCGGGGGAAGGCAAATCGGTCCCCAGGACCGCGATTTGCGGCAGGGCGGCCCGGAGCATGGGCAGGTTTTGGAGGCAAACCTCGGAAAAATCCAAAGTCTCTCGTTTACTGGGCAATTGCCCGAGGTAGGTCAGCATCAGGCTGCTCACCTCCGCCGCCTTGTGGAGGGATTTTATGGCTTCGTTCAGGTTCTCGACGGGTCCGGTATTTCGGGGCAGATCTTCCATGGCCAAATCCAGGTTCATCATCACCGCCTGGAGTTGGTTGTTGAAATGGTGGGCGATGGTCCCGGCCATGCGGCCCAGGCTTTCGGACTTCTGAAGTTGCTGATTTTGGATCTCCAGTTTTTCCTTCTCCGCTTCCGCCTGCTTGCGATCTGTCACATCCCGGAAACACCAGACGCGCCCCACGCACCGGCCCTCCAGTCGCTGCGGTTGAGAGTAACGCTCGAAAACGCGTCCGTCCTTGAATTCGACCAGGTCGAAGCTCTCCGCCTCCGGATTGGCATACAGCTCACGAACCTTGGCGAGGAAGGCCTGGCTATCCTGCAACTGCGCGAGGACAAAACTCAGAAGGCGGTTGTCATCTTTGGACTCGGCCAACTCGCGAGGCAACCGCCACATCTCGGCAAATTTGGCGTTGTGGCTGGTCACCGTGCCTTGCGGATCCACGACGAGAATGCCGTCGGCCGTGGATTCGAGGGTCGCGCTCAGCAGTGACAACGAGCTGGCGAGTTCTCGGGTTCGCTCCTGGACGCGGAGTTCGAGTTTGGCGTGGGAGGCGCTTAGTTCGGCTTGCGCCTGTCGGAGCAGGGCGTTTTTGCGCGAAATGACGATGCCCCAGACCAGCACTATCAGGAAAATGGCCACGACCCCCAGCAGCATCCACAACAAGCGGGCGCGGGTCCACCAGGGCGGCCGCTGCAGTACCTGAACATCGTTCCAGGACCGGAGGCGAACGAGGAAAGACCGGGGTTTCCCATATTCGTCGCTTTGCACTTCGTAAACCCCGGTGACGGCGAGTCGGCTGCCCAGCCGCAGATCCTCGAGTTTCCGGCCGCCGCCGGTCGCGGTCGAGTCCATACTCACTTCAAAGACCGAGTTCCCGGTTTGAATGAGCAAGCGTGTCTCGCCTTTCTTTTCCACCGTATTGAGCAAACGACCCTCGGCTCTGGCCAAGCGGCCTTCCAAATCCACGTTGACGGTGTGGAGGGCCGAGAGGTGCACGGGGGGTGGCTCGGTGTCGGCGGACAGGCGGCGATAAACGGCCTCGCGAAGGAGAAATCTTCGGCCCTCATTTCCGGGAAACCCCACCACCTCGATGCGATCTCCCGGCTGAAGCGCTTCGGTCTGGTGGCTCAAGACAAATACGCTGTCGGCGCCTTCCTGCAGGTAAAGATAACGGCCGCGGGCCTGCAGGACCACTGTGCCGGAAGTCCGCACCCGTTGGTTGAGGCTGTTCTGCAGACTGAAACGCCGCAAGTCGCCTAGGGATCGCGACGGCACCGCGAACACATCGTCAAGCGCCGCTTCTTCGACGCGGATATACCTGAGGTCCGGAGACCAAATCTGAATGCCGGTCAATTGGTGGCGCGTATTGGAGAGGGCCGCGCATACACCCTGAACCAGAATGATGGACCGCGGGAGCGAATCGAAGCTTCTGGAATCCAGCGCCCAGGCTTGGAACTCTCCGCTCGAGGTGCTCAAATCGAAACGCGCCAGCCCGTTAGTCCGCGTGAGTGCCTGCACATAGCCCCGCATTTCCACCCACCTGCCATCCTCCACCCCCGTCCGGGCTTGTTCCAATGAAACCAATCGTGCAGGTTCCAGACTCCACCAACCGACCGAGCGCAGAACGGCGTTAGTGACGACCGGTACGAATTCGCCTTCGGTAGTGACGCCTTCCAGGAGGACGAGGGTGCCGGGTTTGGAGGTATCGCTTGTCTCCCATTGCGGATTCATGACGCGGATGCCGCCGCTGGCATCTTGCACGTAGGCAAACGGAGCGCGGGGATGAGACCAGGTCACCACGGCGCGAAGATTAACCGGCAAATGGCGGTTGGCTTCCTGAGGGCTCAAATTGCGGATCACTTCAGCCAGACGCAGAGGCGATTTTTCCGAGACGGGAAGCTGGGCCAAACTTGTTCGATTACTCGAGTTGACCAGACGATACAAGCCGCTGCGCAAGAACTGCTGCACACCCAGGACATAAGGGTAGCCGATCGCCTCAACCCGGTCACCAAAACGCAGTGGCTGGCTTTGTTTGCTTTCCACCAGGACCTGGCCGCTGGCATCCCAAACGGTTACCCAATCCCCCAGCTCCTGTTGGCGCACGATTCCCTCGATATGAACCAGATCGCTCGCGGGCTTTTCTTGAAAATCATCGCTCTGAGTGATCGGGGTGTTGAAGCGCGGATCGTTTTCCAAGGAACCGATGACAATGATGTCCTCCGGACGGGCCACCCACAAACCAAGATCGGTCAACGTCCCGTTGCGATCGAACTGGGGAGCATAAACGCATTTGATCCGAACGAAATCTCCGTCTTTGAAATGAGGTGGGGAAAGGCCCGACGGCCTCATGACATACGCCATCGCCCGGGTATCGCCGGAGACAATGCGTAGCTTGAAGTGGGTGGGATCGGCAATCTGGCTGTCAAGCAGGCCCTCCACCGATACCAGACGGCCCTGTAATTGCTGAGGATTCTTGCCCAGGCCCGCGACGGCTTCGGGTTTGAGCGGCACTTCCTGTTCAACGATGCGGATTTGGGTTTTGTCCCAGGAAAACTTTCCCCACTGCGGGATGATGACACCGTCAATGGCGACGCGCTGACCGGGTTTCAAAGGAATGGGTGAGTCACCGATGCGCAGCGACATCGTTTGTCCCTGGCATTCTCCCAAAGCAACGTTCCACTCGGCATCGAAGTAATAAAT
>JADGRT010000124.1 GCA_017880715.1 Verrucomicrobiia bacterium
GGATCACGCGGATAAACGCTGATAAACACGGATAAGAGGGCTCACAAATCCCATTTTATCCGCGTTAATCCGCGTAATCCGCGGTCGAAATTTCAAATATCTTTGGCTAGGTTTAATCCACCACCCGCACCCGGATCTCGGCGCCGTTGCCGCGAATTTCGGGCACGTACATGGCATGGCCCATCACCGGCAACGCATGGAATTGTCCGGGCACTTCGGCGCGCGCATCGTATCGAATCTCCCATACTCCCTGGGGTAGCTTGTCGATGAACAGAGCCACTTTGCGGTCGCGCAATTCTTGATAAACCCAGCGCGTGCGTCCGGTGTGATCCTGGTCGATAACGGGCGTCGGTATCTGGCTTGGCGGCATTACCCGACGGCTGATGGACGGACGCGCCGAAAGGGCGGCTTTTGTCCTCGTTCCAGCCTGGCTTGCCGGTGCGAGATTCTCCGGAATCGCCGAGGTTGCGGCCGCATGGGTGCCGTACTGCCGTTCCACCGCGCCAGACTTCAATTCCCGGGCGTAAAGCGATTCACCGCTGCGCACCGCCACGGCCTCGAAGCCGGCTGGCTTCAAATCCTCGAACACCAGATATTCATAATTGTTCTTGGCCTCGATGGTGATTGCCGTCTCGATGCGTTCGCCGCTCTTGACGCTGTCGCCGTCGTTCAATGCTTGCTTGTCGTAAACGAATCCCTTGAGCAAAGTCGGACGACCGACGAGTTTGTAATACTGACGGCGGACAAAAATCTCGTTGCCCACCGGCGTTACCGGTTCCTCGAGGCTGAAAAACTTGGCCTCCGCGGCAAAGTAAAGCGCCCCATTCCCGCCTAGGCGTTTGATGCGGATCTCGTTGGCGCCATCCTGAATCCACTGCGGATCGATCTCGAAACGGCTCGGAGCGCTCAAGGCATCCTCGGCTTTGAGTTTCTTCGAAACGATGGCATGGCCATTGACCCGCAGTTCGTACTCGACCGAAGTCGCCAGTTCGCGCGTGAGCCGCAGGTAATCGTTGAGGGCGAGAACGACGATGGCCGTGTCCCGCGTGTTGCTCCACTGGGCGCCCCGGCGGTTTTTGATCAGCCAATTCGTCACTGGTTCGACCAGCTTGTTTTGCGGATCCACGGCCAGCAATGCGCGCAAGGCAAACGCGGTCGCCTCAACGCCGCCTTCCGACCAGCGCCAGACGACGCCATCTTCACCCCAATGCGCGGTGGCCATCGTCGCGGTTGAGGACGGGCTCGATGGATTCACGAGCACGGACGCATCCGGCCGGTCATCGCGCTTCACGCCGTTTTCAAGGTTCTGAATCAAGGTTTTCGCCTTGTCCGCGTAGCCTAGTTGTTGAGCGCTCAATGCCAGCAAGGCGCGTGTATAGGCGTTGAGTTGATCGCGCTTCGCCCAGAGATTATCGAAGGCCTTGGCCGGAAACCGTCCCGCGGCGCCCGGTTTGTTTTTGAGCGTGGCATCATACGCCGACAAGGCGTGCAGCATCCAGGCCTGTTGATCCGGATTGTTCTCCGCCTCCACCAGCGACTTATCCAGGAAATCGGCGCCGCGGTTGAGGCTGTTTTCTTTGACGTCAATACCGGCCTGGCGCGCCAACGCCATTCCCCATACCACATAAGCGGTCATGAAAGGGTCGGTTTGCCCTTCTTTCCACCAGCCCCAACCCCCATCGCCATGCTGAAAATCATACAGGCGCTCCAGCCCTTGCTTTGTCATTTCATCCAATTGGGCAAGGTTCTTTTTGCCTTGCGGATGCGTCGCGTCCGCATGCGCCGCCTCGATGCCCCCAAACGCGCGGCTCATCACGTCTTCGGGATCAAGCCCGACCTCGCGCAATGTCTTCGCCGTGATGACCGCAGGCAGGAAACGGCTCATGGTCTGTTCCGTGCAGCCGTATGGATAATCGATCAAGTACGGCAGGGCATCGAGCATGGTCACGGCCAGGCTGGGCGCGATCTGAACGGTCAGTGTCGTGGTTGCCGGCTTGCGTTCCTTTGGCAGATCCAGTTTCACCACAACTTCATCGCCGCGCAACTTGCCGGATTTGGAAATGAACTTTTCCAAGCCATGCTCAAATATGGGATAGGATTTCTCCATGGCGTCGGCATGCGAGGCGGATGTCGCCGTGACCTTTACCTTGGCCAGGCCAGGGTCGGTCACCTTGACTGTCCAATCGACACGCCCCTCGCCCTTCGCCGGCACATCGATCGTGGGAAGGTAGCTGCTGGGGGGGTTCGGTTGCGGCGCCTTTAGGGATGCCATTTTTCCGCCCTCAGCCGCCAGCGTGAGTTTGACGGTCATCGGCTTCTCCGTGTTGTTATTAACCACGGCGGAGAGGGTGGTTTCGTCGCCAACGACGAAAAAGCGCGGTGCTTGCAGGCGCACGATGAGTGGCTGCTGCGTGCGCGTGGTGGCATTGGTGATGCCGAATTGGCTGCCTTTCGTGGCTACTCGAGCCGTTGCCTTCCAACCGGTCAATGAATCCGGATACTTCACTTTGACCGTGGCCAGGCCGTTGGCGTCGGTAACCACATCGGGCAGCCACAACACGGTGGATCGAAAATCGGTGCGCACTTGCACGGCGGATTCAGGTTCGCCGGGTTTGCCGGTCGGAGGCGTCGCCATTATGGCGTCCGACATGGGAGCCGATGCCGGCATGGCCAATCCACTAATAGCGGTCATCGCTCTGGTCACGGACATACCCGATGCGCGCGCACCAAACCCGCCCACGCCGGCGAGTTCTTTCTTTTTTTCGTACGCCAAGTTGTACGCGTCCTGCGGGGATTTCTGGGCAGCCAGACCGTATCGGTGAAGCGTCAATATGTTCCGATCTTGCCTCGAACCATCTCGGGAGCCCTCGGCTTCCCCGCGTTCTTCGAGTTGCAGTTCATCCAACAACTCCCCCTGCTCGCCTTTCACCAGCCGGGCAAAGGATTTTTGCTGGAAGGTGCTTTGGTTTTGCACTTGGTGGGATCGCTTGGCGCCAAAATAAAACTGGCGCGGATCGCCGGCATAATCCGCCTGGATGTAGGACACCGATTCATCGACCAAACTCAGGGCGACTTCCGCCGGCACCGGTTTGCCGTCGTAATCGCGGGTGGTCACTGTCAGGGTGCCTTCTTCGCGCGGTTGATATTGCTCGCGGTCCGGCTTGAGCTCCACTTTCAGGAATTGTTGTACCGGCGGCACCACCACCGGCTTGGTGTCCATAAAGATTTGACGATCGCTGACCATGGTAGCGCTGAGGAAAATATTGGGCACATGTTTTTCCTCAATGGGCACCTCGACCAGTTTCACGGTCCCACTCAGATGCACGAGCTGGTAACTGTACAGGTCCTCGCCCTCGATGCTGAACAGGACGTAGCGATCGTTCGTGGGCACGTGCAACATCACGGGCGCTTTCTGACCGGCGCGGAATGTCTCCTTGTCAACAATGATTTCCAGCCCGCCCTGGCGATAACCCAACTCCGTCGAGGTGCTCGTGCAGACCCAAACCGTGGTTTCGGCTCGAATGGGCTGGGACAAGGTTGCGGACGGTGAACCTGGGCTGTCTTCGCTGGTCCAAGTTATGCGGTAATAACCTTCGCGCTCCGGCGTAAAACTGAACTCAGCTTGGCCTTGGTCGTCGGTTTTCACCGTGCGCGTAACGATGTCATCGTGTTCGTAGCCGCGGAATTTCAGCCGCCAGGGACGGTCGCCCGGCCTTTTCGGCGCGGGTGGGAATTCCGTGCCAACCGCCTGTAGCTTGCGCAATTCCTCGCCCTTCACTTCACGGCCGTCGGGCGCCAGCCAAATCTCAAACCAGCGTTCGCGGGTCACTTTGACAATGCCCTCGGTGGTCACCGGCTGCTGATTGGCATCCAGCGCTTTGATCTCGATCGTCACTTGATCCTGCGGGCGATAGAGACAATGTTGAGCCCGCGGATAGACATAATAGCGCTGGCGCGTGACGCGCACGGTGTTGGCGCCGGTGATTTCGCGTCGCGAGGCGTCCGTCACCCGCGCTTCAATGCGGTACTCGAAATCCTGGCTGCTCGTATCTCTCGGCGTTTCGAAAGTCAGGCTAGCCTGGCCGGTGGCATCGGTCTGGAGCGTTTCGCGTTTGACGATCGTCCCCTGACCACCCCACTGACGGCGATTTTGCTCGGTCATGTCCTCGTAAAACCAGGGGAATTCGTAAGGCGCATGCCACGTGTGATAAAACGGGTTCTGGTACACGACGACTTCCACGCTGGCGTTGGCTACCGGCCCGCCGAAGTAATAATCGGCCTGAATTTTGACCTCCACCTTCTCGCCGAGACGAAAGGCCTTTTTGCGGCCCTTTTCCTCGGGCGTCTGAATGGCGACCTTGAACTCGGGCAGCTTGTACTCCTCGAGCCGGAACAGAGAGGCATTCCCGATGGGGTGTTGACGGCCTTCATCCCAGAAAACCACCCGATATTCACCCAGCGGCATTTTATCGGTAAGCTCCAGCGATCCCCAGGCGCTGCCAAAGGCATTCAGCTTGGCCTTGTCGGCTTTGACTTTCGCGCCGCGCGGATCGGTGATTTCAAATTCGATGGTCTGATTGTCCGGCGTCGCATACACCGATCCGATGGATTGGCGGGCAATCCATTTCCACTGTACAGTTTCGCCGGGACGATAGGCGGAGCGATCCGTAAAAGCATAAATCTTCCAGGATTCCTCCGGGCGGCGGGAACGGTAACTCTGGCCCAGCGTGAAGGCCTGCCGGTCTTGCACCCCCGCGCTGGCGAATAACTCCAGGTTGCTGGCCTTGTCCGACAATTCAAAAACCGCCAAACCCTCGGGATTGGTTTCCCGGGAAGCGTCTTTGACGATCCAATCGCGACCCTCGTGGCCGCGCTGCCAGAGTCTCACCCGCGCCTGTGCCACGGGCGATCCATTTTGGGCGTTGCACACATAAACCAACGCCTGCTTGCCGGCCGTCTTCAACACCAGGGCCAGATCGCTGACCAGAATCAAATCGCGACTCCGCTGGCCGTCGCCTTTGGCTTCCAGGACGTAAGCGCCCAAAGGTAGTTTGGCTTCGAGAGTCAGCGTTTCCTGTCCGGGCCGGTAATTGCCCGGATCGCCGGTTTCCTTCGACCACGTCTGGATGGCTTTGCGTCCGGCGAGGTCGATCGTTTGGAGCCATGGTTGAACATTGGATTTGGGATCGGTCAATTGGACGTCGCGGTTGAGATTGACCGGATACACCGCGCAATCGACACGCTTGACATTTCGCCAGTTCAGGAAGTATTGGATTTCGGAGCCGGGCAGGTAGAAATTCGCCACGCTCACATTCACCACGGGATCGGTGATATTTTTAATCTGCTGTTTGGCTTGCTCGAAGAATCGGGTTTCGCCCTTTTCGAAGTCATTCACCAGTTTGCGGAAGAGTTCCAGCGCCCGAACATAATCCGGTTCCTGGCGCATTTGCCCGTCAGCCAGGCGAAGGACGCGCCCGTTTCCCGTCATCCATTCGGCGTAAAAGTAAAGCGCATCGTCGTACCAGGAGTTTTTTTTGCCGAAACTTACGGCCGCCTCGAATTCCTCCACCACGCGTTGACGTTGGTCCAAGTCGCCACCCTGGTTGCGCAAGGCCATGGCAATCAGGTAATGCGCGCGGGCCTGGTCCTCGGCCGTTCGGGCGATCTTCAGCGTATTCTCCAGAACGTCGATGGGCATCGTGTTGCCGTAATATCCGAAATAGTAATAGGGCTCGGCCTGAGGCGGCTCGGCGATTTTCCAGACGACGGTTAAATACCGCGCGCGGGCCAATTCGATATCTCCGGTCCCAGCCCACCAATCCAGGACCGTCTGGTAATACGGCCAGGCTTGGCCCCAGTTGCGTTGGTCGCGCCGCGTCCACCAGAAATCGCCCAGCGATTCCTGCACCTCCACCCAAACGCGATCGTGTTCATCGGGACGCTGCCGGTCGCGCACGAGGACTTCCAGCGCCTGCCGGGCCTGATCGATGGGCGTCGCATCGGCCGTTCGTGTCCCGGCCTGGGCGCGCCACTGGGTGTCAGCCAGTCGGAACTGCACCCAGCGCTGATCGGCTGGCGGCAGGGTGTTCGTGTCCACTTGCCGGTACCCCTCGCGGGCGCGGGCGTAGGAGCCTTCGGCGAAGAGCTTTTCGGCGTCGGCTTTGAGATGGTTGAAGTTTGTGGATTGGGCGCCCAGCGAACAACCCAAACCCGCCACCAGCCAGAGAGTTAGAAAACATTTCATAAACATTCACCCCGTTAGACGAATTGGCCGCCACAATACTCCCGCGAATTGCCATTCGCCACTACTCCCCGTAACGGCTTTTGGGGAAAAGCCGCCCTCTTTGTCCCCGCCGGGTGTGAGACAAAAAAACAACCGCGTTTGGGTGGTACACCGGCGGGCATTTCTTTAGCTGTTGGTTTGCGGTTGTGGCACGGGCTGACGACGGAATGGAGGCAGAAAGTTGGGCGGTCACTTCGTCCGGAGTCCAGACGGGAAAGACTCATGCCCAGGCAGCGACCGTTTGGAAAAAGGCGTCCAGATTCGCCAACGGCGCGAGCGGAGGCACGTCGCACCCGGACGAAATCACGAAGTTGCGATGCGGCTGCGTGGCTGCCAGCAGATCGCGGGTGCGGGCGGAGAGCTCCGCGGGCGACGACTGCACGAAGACACTGGTGGGATCGAGGTTGCCGCACAGCACAGTGTCCGCCGGCACTTTGTTGAGAGCGGCCACCAGGTCCATCGGCGCGCCAAAGTGGAAGTTCTTCAGCCCCGTTTCCAAAATTGCGGGCAGATGCAGCATCTTGGCCGCGCAGTTGTGGAGGATGAGCGCAAAATGGCCGTCCTCGAGGGCGGCGCCGATCTGCTTAATATAGGAGGAGGAAAACGCCAGCAACCCTCGCGGCGAGAGCAATCCCGCCGCCGGCTCCGCCATGATGAGGCCGTCGGCGCCGGCGGCCTTGAAGGCGCGGGCATAGGCGGTGAGAAACGCCGTGCATTTCTCCAGCAGCGTCCGCATCAGGCCCGGTTCGGTCAGGGTAAGTTCCATCGCTTCGCTCACACCGACGAGGCGCGCGGCGAGCGAGAACGGGCCGATGCAGCCAGCCAGCACCAGGTTGCGGCCATAATGGGCGTGGAGCCGCGAAACGGTTTCCAGATAAACGGCGGTGCGCTTGTCGCCGGGCTGGGGCAACGGCAGCTTGGCGGCTTGCTCCAGGTTCGTGACCAACCGCCCGGTGACGCATGGGATTTCGTGATCGGAAAAATGCAGCGTGCAACCGAACGCTTCGGCTTCGGCGCTGAGGTCCATGGCCGAAAGCACGCACGGCGTCTGATACCGCTCGTGCAATGCCGCCTGGGCCTCGAACTGGGCCTGGGGATTGTTGACCACGTCCCGCACGGTCGCGCCGGTCAGGGCCAGGCCGGGATAAACCGCGAGGGGCATGGCCCAGCGGCGGGGCGAGCCCAGGACGAATTGGTTAAAGTGGTTCATGGCGGTCACAGACTACACCATAGGCCCAATCGGCATCCTCATGCCAGCGTCCTCCCCGAAGAACCCGCCGTACTCTGGTGATCATTTTCTTGATCCGATCGGATCAAAAAAATGATCGCGGTTCAAGCTTTGGCTTCCACCATAGCGGACAAAGACGCCAATAGAAAACGTGAGATGCGCACCATGATTGGCGGCGTTCATCTTTATGCTTTGTTGCCTGCGTCCACCGTGCCATCCTTCGAACTGCTCTCACTTATGCCCGACCACCTAAAG
>JADGRT010000125.1 GCA_017880715.1 Verrucomicrobiia bacterium
GATAACTGAATCTTCAAAGCCGGGGTTGGAAAGCAGGTTGGTCGATGGGCTTACAACCTTCAAACCATTCACTGCGCTGACCAGGCCACCGTCAACTTGCACGGTGTAAGCTGTGCTGAAGTCAGCGGACGTGACACTCGATATGCCCAACGTCGCGGACGTGACACCGGAATAGTGGCCATTATTGGAGAGAGGATTCCCGTTCTTGTACCAGGCGTAAGTCGGAGTTGTCGAGCCCGCGGCAGCCACGGTGATCGTGACGTTGGCGCCCGCAGCCACCGTTTGGCCCAAAGGAGGCGTGATCGAAATTACTCCCGGATCATCCACCGTCAGATAGGCTGGATTGCTGGTCAGCGGCCCGGCCGTGTCGGTCACGGTCACGGTGTAATTTCCCATCATCGCGGTCGTGACATTCGACAAGGTCAAACTAGATGTCGTAACGCCATGCGCGTTGGGGTCCGTTATGTCGGCGCCGTCCTTCTGCCATTTATATGACAAGGTCGAGAGGCCGTCGGCAGTCACGGTGAACGTTGCCGTCTGGCCGTAAATCTTGTGCACCGGAGCCGGCTGAATGGTGATTTCCGGATCGGGCTTCGAAGTATTGAACAACTGCACGTCATCCCAGTAGGACGAGCCGCCAGGATTGACGCCGGCGGTGCTGGGCTGTGAGAAAATCATTTCGTAGCGCACCACAGCGGTCCCAGCCGGCGCGGTAAGGGTCATGTTCCCCGAGTCCGTCACCTGGAGGTGGATCCAAGTGCCGGTCGGTGTATTGGTGTCTATGGACTGCGAGGTGTAGTTGGCTAGTGGCAAATTGTAATTTGTCGTACTATCCAAAAATAGAACCCGCAGGTAGGCCAATTCGCTTACACCGGCGCTGTTGCCACGCATATTGTCAGGAACTTGGGTCGAAACCCAGCCATCAGCGGTCCACTGGGAACCGGGGGCAGCAGGAATTGTCTGCTGAAGGCCTGGAGTGGTCGTGTATGTATTCTGGTTATAGCCCCAGATCTTGACGGCGCTAGTGCCGCCGTGAACCGCTACATGAACTGTCGTGCTGGGATAAACAAAGCCGTTCGTGTTTTGAACAGCGCAATAGCTGGTGATGGGGTTCCAGGTCCAGGGTGGGACCATCGACCAACCGGCGGTCGTGCCAGATTCGAAGCCTGGGTTGGCCAGGTAGTTGGTGAAGGCGCGCGCGGAGGTTGCGGATAAGGCAAGGATGGCAAGGGAGGCCATCAGTGTGATTAAGAGGCTGGTCAGCCCGTTCCGACGAGTTGGGTTTTGGCTAAACTCAACTTTGCATTGTTGGTAGTGATGGGATGATTTCATTGGTTTTGAACTTTCTTTGTTTATTGATAAGGTTCGATTTTCGGCATTACTTAATAAATCTTCGCGGGGCTGTTCCTCCAGAGAGGGCGACGGCTCGTTTGTGTAGCTTTATTGGGCGGTAAAATTAGTCATGGTTTCGCGGTTGGCTCTTGCTAGTTCAGGCTGCTGCTCCGTAACTTCAGCCAATCCAGGTCGCCCACGAGACTGCCAGGCGGCGACCAGGACGGCGTGCCAGTGATCCCAAGCACCTTGGGGTCCCGCCATTTTTTAATCTCGGCGTGACCGTCAGCAAACGATAAGCCGCCAGCCCCGTTGTGGTAGCTGGCCGGATAGTCAACCCACACCGCGACTGCCGGGTCGCAAACAAAGAAACCATCGTTGATGCCCCAGGGGTTCTCGTCGATGAACACAAATGCCAGGGACGGGCCCGGACTGGTAATTTCGGTCTGCTTCCGGAATTCCCGCACTTTCCCAGGGTGGTTCCCGCCGTAGTCGTTCCAGCTATCGATGGGATTCATCCAGCAGTTCGCCGACATGCTCCGGCACGTCGGAAAACCGCGGACCCCCTGCTTGTCAGCCGGGCATTTATAAACCCCAAAAGTGTTGATATAGGGATAGATCAAGCCCACCTGGAGCAGGGCCGTGTTGGTCGCCATGGGAAGCTGATCCACACGGCCTTGCGCCCATTGGCTATTAGCGCCGCCGGATTGTGCGCTCGGATCGGTGGGATCAGTCACCTGTGCGCCCAACCCACCCACGCGAGCCAGCTTATCGTTGTTGTCGCCGGAATACATCAGCCAACCCAGTTGGAGTTGCTTGAGGTTGCTGACGCAGCTTATACCCTGGGCCTTGGCCTTGGCCTTGCTCAGGGCGGGCAGCAACAGCGCCGCCAGGATGGCGATGATGGCGATGACAACCAGCAGTTCGATCAGGGTGAACCCCGCCAGCCGATAGATACGGGCCTTATTGGCCTCCTCGGCGCCGCGCCACCTCAACGACGGCAGGGACGGACGCCTTTGGAACGGGATTTTCATATGCTGTTTTCTTTTTCTATATCTTTAGCACAATAGTGATATTCACTGTGATAGTAAATATTACATTCCACACAAGGTGTCAACACTGTTTTTACAACTTTTTCATTTATAGTGAAAGTGCATCTACTAAGACTTTCTAATGGTAGGTTTGTCCGTGACATTGCATGGGGAAGCATCCCGATAAAAGCACGGCTAATCCGAAGGGACACAGAAGCACTCTGCAAAGCTCCAAATCTTTCCGTGCAATAGCGCATATTCTCGACTATAGAATACCAGATTGCCCACACCGACTACACACAACTTGCTATTGTCACGACATCTTTTGCACACCTCACCAGCAAAGTCATGCAACAGGCCTGGAGAGCGGAGTTTCGCGCCATGGAAGATGAAGATGACCTTGGACGTATTATGTGCTGCGAACTGCGGGGACTCTCCTTCGAGCCAGATGCTTCTCCAAGAGAAGGGGTGAGCCGCTCCGGCGGTTCAGCCTGTGCCGACCGAGCATTATGAAACAAACTGGAATTCCCTGGGCGGTGCGACCTCTGCGACAGCTTAAGCCTTCGGCTTCCGGGTGAAGAACCGCGTCAAATCGGGGTTTTTGGCACGATTGTGTCCGTCAGACTCTCTTTATCACTCAACGAGAATCTTGCAGATATTATTGTTGACGGGGGGGCGTAACACTATGTATTACACCAGGTATGAATGATAAGCCGCTTTGTCGACTGAGGGTTCCGAAGCCAGTTCGCGGCACGCTATTCCTCCACCGAACGCAGTTTGTGCGGCACTCGGCACCTGGAACTTTGAACAATGGGGAACCGCATGACCCGTGGCAATAAGTATATTATCTCGGTGGCCCTGATTGTGGCCATTGGGGGCTTCCTCCTGGGATTTGACGCCACCGTAATCTCGGGAACTGTGCCCTTCATCAAGAAATACTTTGATTTGACCGGTACCAGTGGCGATTTGAAGCTCGGCTGGGCGGTGAGCTGCCTCGGCTGGGGCGCATTGGGGGGGAATGCCGTGGCCGGCTTGCTGAGCGACCGTTTCGGACGAAAGAGAATTCTGATCCTCACGGCGGTATTCTTCGCCGCCTCGGCGCTCCTCTCTGCGACGGCCACCACGTTTTCAATTTTTGTTCTTTCCCGGATTATGGCCGGAGTGGCCGTGGGGGGGGCCATTCTCATCGCTCCGGTTTATATTGCGGAAATCTCCCCATCGAAATCGCGCGGCAGCCTGGTTTCGTTCAATCAGCTCATGATCGTTATCGGCATCTCGGCGTCCTTTTTCTCGAACTACTTCCTCCTGAACCTGGGTGACGCCAACTGGCGCTGGATGCTGGGAGTGGAGGCCATCCCGGCCGTGCTCTATTTCTTCCTGCTGTTCGCTGTGCCGGAAAGTCCCCGTTGGCTGTTCGGCAAGGGACAGACCGAACGGGCGCGGGAGATTTTGACGAAAGCCTGCGGTGGGGATTCGGCCGAGGAGGAGCTGCGCAACATCCGCCAGAGCTTCGCGCAAAAAGCTTCCGGCGTCAGCCTGGGCGGCTTGTTCGGCCGAAGAATGCGGTTCATCATGTTTATCGCCCTGGCCATCGCTTTCTTTCAACAGATTACCGGCATCAACGCGATTTTCTATTATCTCCCCACTATCTTTGTTCAGGCCGGCGGCGGGGTGAACGCGGCGTTCAAACAAGCCGTGCTCGTCGGCCTTGTCAACTTGGGCATGACATTCGTGGCGATTCGGTGGGTTGATCGCCTGGGCCGCAAACCGTTGCTGGTCATTGGCGCCGCCGGCATGGCGGCATCGTTGCTGGCGTGCGCGTGGGCGTTTCACGATTCCAGCTATCAAATCACGGATAAATCCTACGCCGTGCTCGAAGCCGGAAAAGTGCCCGGCGATCTGATCAGCGAACTGAAAGCTTCCGAGAAAAAGGTGTTCACCACCGACAAGGAATTCACGGCCGATCTGGCAACCCGCTTTGGCGCCGAGCGCATCAAACCCCACCAGGATTTGCTGGTCACCGCGGGTTTCAACATCCGCGCTTCGCTGGTGCTGTATGCCATCATCGGCTTTGTCGCCTCGTTTGCGATCTCGCTGGGGCCGGTGATGTGGGTGTTGCTGTCGGAAATATTTCCCAACCAGTACCGTGGCGCGGCGATTTCACTGGTGGGCTTTTGGAATTCGGTCGTGAGCGCGACCGTCACCATGATTTTTCCGTGGGAGCTGTCCACTTTCGGTTCCGCCGGCACGTTTCTCGGCTATGGGCTCATGGCCGCAGGCGCGCTGGTTTTTGTGCTGATTTGGATTCCCGAAACCAAAGGCAAAACCTTGGAGGAACTGGAAGCGACTCTGTTACGCGAAGAGAAGCCCCGTACCGCGCCCGCAAGCGCAATACCCAAAGCAAATTCATGAAAAACTCTTTCTGCATCCCAACGGCTCTTGGAGCCATTTGCCCGCTCGCCCTCGCGGCGGCCATTCAATCCAGTGCTATCGGCACCTCTGTCGCCGCTCAATCGCCCCAGCCCAGTGCGCCAACCAAAGTCCAGATCCGCAATACTGGCGCTCGCTTCCAACTGTTCGTGAACGACCAACCCTTCTACATTAAGGGCGCGGGCATTGAATTCGGTTCGCCGGAGAAGCTCAGGGAACATGGCGGCAATTCCTTTCGCACTTGGAGCACAGACAATGGTCGTGACACCGGCAAACAGGTTTTGGATCGGGCGCTCAGCAATGGCCTGTATGTCGCGATGGGACTGGACGTGGATCATGAACGCCGCGGCTTCGACTACGACAACACCAACGCCGTGGCCAGACAGTTCGAATTGCTGAAATCCGAAGTTCTGGAATATCGGAACCATCCCGCACTGCTCCTCTGGGTCGTCGGCAACGAACTGAATTTCGAGAAGAACCCGAAGGTTTGGGACGCGGTCAATGACCTCTCCAGGATGATCCATGCACTCGATCCCAACCACCCGACCACCACGACCTTGGCCGGCTTCAAGCAGGAGACGGCGAAGCTGGTCAAAACCCGCGCGCCCGATTTGGATTTCATCTCCTTCCAGATGTATTGCGACATTATCAACCTTCCGAAATACCTGCGCGAAGCGGCTTGGGACAAGCCCTACGTCGTCACTGAATGGGGTGCAACCGGCCACTGGGAGTGCGGCAAGACCGCCTGGGGCGCGCCTCTCGAAAACGACTCAACCACGAAGGCGGACCTCTACGAAAAGCGTTTCCGGACGGTAATCGAACCGGACGAAAAACTCTGTCTCGGCTCCTATGTATTCCTGTGGGGGAACAAGCAGGAACGCACGCCCACCTGGTATGGCATGTTCCTGAATTCAGGGGAGGAAACTGCGCCGGTGGACGTGATGCACCATCTCTGGACGGGTGGCTGGCCCACCAACCACAGTCCTCGCTTGGAAGGAGCCTGGCTGGATGGAAAGACCGCCCCGGAGAGCATCCGGCTGCATTCCGGACAAACTTACACCGCCAAAGTGGCGGCCGGCGATCCCGACCACGACTCGCTCACCTACCGTTGGGAGGTGATGGAAGAAAGCGCCGAAACCAAGATTGGCGGCGACGCCGAGTCGAAGCCTGCACAGGTGCCGGGTTTGATCGCCGCCCCCCAGCGGAACGAGATTTCCCTGCAAGCTCCAAACAAGCCCGGAGCCTACCGCCTCTTTGCTTACGTTTTTGACGGCCAGGGACACGCCGCGCACGCGAACATTCCGTTCTATGTGGAAGATTCGGGCAGGAATCGGCAAGCCGCCGCCACTGCCGGCCGATCGCAAACCACCTCTCAGCATTAATATGAGCTCTGTTGATTACGTCTCACCCGCAGAAGCCCAAGCTGCCGCCGCCAGCGCGCAACAACGAAAGGAAGTTTCCGGCAGGCTGGGCTTCAAGGAGAAGCTCGGTTACGGCCTGGGCGACACGGCCTCGCATTTTGTCTGGGACATGGTGGGGTTCTGGCTGCTTTTTTTCTACACGGACGTTTACAAGATTCCCGCTGCGGCGGCCGGCACCATCATGTTGGTCGCCCGGTTCTGGGACATGGCGATTGACCCGGTCATCGGCGTCATCTCGGACCGCACCCAAACCCGCTGGGGAAAATTTCGACCCTATATTCTGTTCGGCGCCGTCCCTTACGCGGTTCTGTCCATCCTGACTTTTACCACCCCCCATTTGGGAGAGACCGGCAAGATCATCTACGCTGGCGCCACCTACGTGCTGCTGATGACCGCCTACGCGGCGGTCAATCTGCCATATTCTTCTTTGGCGGCAGTGATGAGTTCTGACACCTATGAAAGAGCGGGCCTCAACACCTATCGCTTCATCTGCGCTTTCATTGGCCAGTTGGTCGTCACCGGTCTGGCGTTGACGCTGGTCAAGTATTTTGGCCGCGGCGACAAGGCGATGGGGTTTCAGCACACCGTAATCCTCTTCGGTTTCCTGAGCGTGGTTTTCTTTTTCATCACCTTCATGACTTCCAGGGAAAGAGTTCAACCGTCAACCGCCCTGCCCAGTTCTCTGAAGGAAGACCTCAAGAACCTCTTCAGGAACCGGCCGTGGATCATTCTCGCGTGCGTCGGCATCATCTCGTTCATCATGTTCGCCATGCAAAACGCGGCGATTGCCTATTACTTCAAGTATTACGTCGGCCAGGAAGACAGCGTCCAATTATTCAACGTCGTCGGCACCATTGCGCTGATCGTCGCGTTGCCGCTTTCAAAGCCCCTGGCGAAGGCGTTCGGCAACCGCAACGTCTTCATCGCCAGCTCGCTCGTGTCCGGCCTCTTTTTCATCTCCCTGTATCTGCCCGGCGAGAAAAACATCGCCGCCATCTACGTGCTGAACATTCTGGCCAAGATGGCCTATGCCCCGGCGGTCCCCCTGCTGTGGACGATGATTGCCGATTCCTCGGATTATTCCGAATGGAAGAGCGGCCGGCGCGCGACGGGACTGTATTTCTCCGCTGCGACCTTCGCCCAGAAGGCCGGCTGGGGCATCGGCGCCGCGATCGCCGGCTGGCTGTTGACGGTTTTCAATTACGTGCCCAATGTCACCCAAACCGCCTCCGCACTGCAAGGCATCAAGCTGCTGGTTTCCGTCATTCCCGGGGTTCTCTACATGTCCTGCGCGGCCTTCATGTTCTTCTACACGATTGATGCAAAGACGACTGACCTGATTAAGCAGGATCTGGATGCCCGCCGGGCCCAGGACCGTTGATGGATGATAGAACCACAACCAGCATGCGACCACAATTGCACCTGGGCGAAAGCCCACTCCGCGTCAATAACAATCCCGTGCAGGGACAGCTTGCCACTCTGGAGGGCGAGGACTTCTACCAAATTGCCAA
>JADGRT010000126.1 GCA_017880715.1 Verrucomicrobiia bacterium
GATCATCGATTTCCCCGCCAGTTATCACAACGGGGCCGCCAATGTGTCGTTTGCCGACGGGCATGTGGAGCGGCATCGCTGGTTGGAGCCGACGACCTCGATGCGGCTGCGAGGGCCGCAGCGCCATGTTTCCCCGACTGATCGCGACGTGCAATGGTTGCAGGAGCATTGCACCTACTTGAAATAGCCGCTATCCCTTGGGCACGCTGGCCCGGTCTTTCATTCAGAACCGTTCGGTGATGAAGGCGTGGGAGCGGGGTTGATCGGGTTGGGTGAAGAATTTTCGGGTGGAACTCCATTCGACGAGTTCGCCTTTCAAGAAAAAGGCGGTTTTATCCGAAGCGCGCGCGGCTTGTTTGATATCGTTGGTGGCCATCACGATGGTGTAGCGCTGTTTTAATTCCTCGAGCGAATCCTCAAAGCGCGTGGCCGACACATGGTCGAGGTTGGCGCAGGGTTCATCCAGGAGGAGTATCTCGGGTTCGAGCGCCAAGGCACGGGCTACGCTGAGGCGCTTGCGTTTTTCGTTGGTCAGATGCAGCGCGGGATCGTGCAGGTGATCTTTGACTTCATCCCACAGGAACACGTTTCGGAGTCCGGTTTCCACCCGTTCATCGATCTGCGCTGGAGCGCGAACGCCGGCCATTTTGAGCGCGATGGCAATGTTGTCAAAAACCGTGCCGGGCAACGGGGTGGGATCGGTATTGACCAGCGCAATCTTCCGCCGCAGTTGCGCGACATCCACCGGCGAGGTCAGCAGTTCCTGGCCGTCCAAGAAAACCTGTCCCTGGCTGCGGAAACCAGGGGTGAGATCGTTCAGCCGGTTTAAACAACGGAGCAATGTGCTTTTGCCGCTGCCGGCGGGTCCAATGATGGCCAGACGTTCGAACGGGTAGATGTTGAGGCTGATCTCTTGCAGCGCCGGAGTGGCGCCGAACCACGCGCTTAAATGATCGATGACCACCTTGGGGGAGGCGGCGGGCAGGGTGGGGTCAGTCGGGTTCATAATTGGTTTTCAGTGCGTTATTTCGTTGTTTGTCGTCCTCGTCCTTCGTCCCTCGTCCTCGTCCTCGATTTTTCCGTCCAATTCGATCGAGGACGAGGGACGAGGGACGAGGACGAGGACGAATAGAACAAGGGCGAACGCGATCAGCCATACCGTCCTTCAATATATTCCGCGGTTTTGGGGTGTCGTGGGGTGATAAACAACTCCCGCGTTGGGCTATGTTCCATCAGTTCGCCCAGGAGCATGAAAATGCATTCCTCGCTGATGCGCCGTGCCTGGGCCATGTTGTGGGTGACGATGAGCATGGTGTAGCGGCCGGTCAGGCTGATCATCAGTTCCTCGATCGCGCGCGTGGCTTTGGCGTCCAGTGCCGAACAAGGTTCATCCATGAGGATTACTTCGGGTTTGAGCGGCAGCAGCCGGGCGATGCAGAGCTTTTGTTGCTGTTCCAATTGCAGCGAGACGGCGCGTTCGTGCAGTTTATCTTTCAAATCGTCCCACAGGAACACCTCGCGGAGCGATTGTTCGACGATTTGATCCAGATCGCTTTTCTTGATGGCTCGGCGTTCCTGGTGGATGCGCTGTCCGAACACGATGTTTTCATACACCGAGATGGGCAGCGGATTGGGGCGCTGAAAGACCATGCCCACGGACTTGCGCAGTTCGATCAGCGACACGTCCGGGTCGTAAATGTTTTTTGCCAGGATTTTGATTTCACCCGTGGTTTTGACGTTGCCATAGCGTTCGTTAACCCGGTTAAAGCAGCGGAGCAGGGTGGTTTTGCCGCAACCGGACGGACCAATCAGGGAGGTAATCCGGCCCTGGGCAATCTGGACGCTGACATTCTTCAGCGCCTGAAAATCGCCGTACCAGAGGTTCAGGTCGCGTGTTTCCACGCTATAGGCGCGCGGGGTGCTCATCCGAAAATCCCGTTGACGTATTCGTAGGTTTTGCGCTGGGCCGGATGATCGGAGAAAATCACGTCGGTGCGGTCGATTTCGACCAGGTCGCCGCTGAGTAAAAACAGGGTGCGATCAGCCAATCGTTTGGCCTGCTGCACCAAGTTGGTGACCAGGAGGATGGTCATCTGGGAGCGGAGTTGTTTCAGGACCTCCTCGATGCGCATGGTGGTGACCGGGTCAATGGCGATGGAGAATTCGTCCAGGCAGAGGATTTCCGGCTGATGCGACAAGGCGCGCGCGATGGTTAGGCGCTGTTGCTGGCCGCCGGAGAGTTTGGAACCCAGCGTGCGGAGCCGGTCCTTGACTTCATCCCAGAGGGCGGCCTGGCGCAGGCAGCGTTCCACCCGGTCGGCCAGTTCGGTGCGGTTGGTGAGGCCGGCTTGCTGGGGCGCGAAGGCCACGTTGTCGAAGATGGACATGGGCAATCCGACGGGGAGCGGCGAAACCATGCCGACCTTGCGACGGAGATCGAAGACGCTGCGGACTTTCATGATGTCCTCGCCGTCAATTTTAACGGTGCCCTTCAGGGTGGCGCCGGCGGCGGAGTCCAGGGTGCGGTTGAGCACCTTGAGCAGGGTGGTTTTGCCCGACTGGGCGGGGCCGATGATGGCCAGGATTTCATGGTCGTAAACGTCGAACGAAAGGTTTTTAAGGACCTCGTGGCGTCCGTACCAGACCTGGAGGCCGGCGACCTCGATTTTTTTAGGCGGCGTTACCATTTCTTGTGGGAGCGTAAATAGATGCGGAGCACAATGGCCAGCGCGTTTACGGATAACACGGTGGCCAGCAGCACCACGGCGATGCCATAGGGCAGGGCGGGCGGCACGTCGGGCACCTGGGTGGAGATGGTGAACAGATGCATCGAGAGCGCCATGCATTGATCGAACAAACCGTAGGCAAAGGGATCGCCTTCCTTGATGGCTTTGAAGAATACGGCGCCGGTGAACATGATGGGCGCGGTTTCGCCAGCGGCGCGCGAGACCTGCAAAATGATCCCGGTCAAGATGCCGCTGATGGAATTGGGCAGCACCACGCCGCGAATGGTCTGCCAGCGGGTGGCGCCCACGCACCAGCACGCCTCGCGAAAGGACATGGGAACAGACGAGAGCGCCTCCTTGGTGCTGGCGATGATGACGGGCAGGGTCATGATGGCCAGGGTTAGCGAGGCGGCCAGGATGGAGCGTCCCAAACCGGCGAACAAAACGAAGGCGCCCAGGCCGAACAGGGCGTGGACGATGCTGGGTACGCCGGCCAGGTTGACGACCGCCAGGTGGATGATGCGCGTGAACCAGTTGTTGCGGGCATATTCGTTCAGATAGACCGCGGCGAGCACGCCGACCGGCGCCGCAATGGCCAGCGAAATGGCCACCAGATAAATGGTGCCCAGCAAGGGCGACCAGAGGCCGCCGGCGCGCATGCCGTGTTTGGGATTCGTAAACAGGAAATCCCACGAAAGGATGGGCCAGGCTTGGTAGAACAGGTAGCCCACGATCAGCAGCAAGGGCAAAATCATCAGCAGGGTCATGCCGAGGAAGACGGTTTGCGCGACCCTTTCATTGCGTTGTTTGCGGCGCGAGAAGCGCGTCTCGGTGAACCGAGTCGAGACGGGGTCGGGTGCGGGCTGCTCCTTACACGGATCTGGCGGACGGATGCGCCCGCTCGGTAGCGCAGACTTCAAGTCTGCTGTATCGCGGATTTCCAATCCGCTGGCCGTGCGCATGGCGGACGCGCTTGAACGTGTGGATGCGCTGCCTAAGTCGCACACCCAGCCGACTGGAAGTCGGCGATACAGCAGGTTGGAAACCTGCGCTACCAGGCAATTATCGGGAGATGTGCTCATTTGTTGCGGATGCCTTTGACGATCAGGTCGGCAATCAGGTTGACGGCGAAGGTCAGGGAGAAGAGCAGGATCCCGATGATAAACAGGACCTGGTAATGATCCGAGTGCATGGGCGCCTCGCCCAGTTCGGCCGCGATGGTGGCGGTTAACGTCCGCACGGAATCCAGCAGGCTGGTGGGGATTTTGACGGCATGGCCGGTGGCCATCAGCACGGCCATGGTTTCGCCCACGGCGCGTCCGACGCCCAGCAACACGGCGGCCAGGAGGCCGTTTTTCGCCGCTGGCAGCAGCACCCGGTAAATCAATTGCCAGCGGGTCGCTCCCAGCGCCAGCCCGGCCTCCCGGTAGGAATCCGGCACCGCCTTAAGCGCGTCCTCGGCAATGGACACGATGATCGGGACGCTCATGAGTGCCAGGATGATGCCGCCGTTGAGCACATTGAGACCGATGGGGGCATGGAACACGGTGATGATGAGGGGATTCATCACCGTCAGCCCGATGAATCCCCAGACCACCGACGGTATGGCCGCGAGCAATTCGATGGTGATCTTGAGAGCTTCCTTCATTTTAGGACCGCAGAATTCCGAGACGAAGATGGCGGCGCCCAGGCCGAAAGGAACCGCCATCAACATCGCCAGCACGGTGACACTGGCGGTGCCGGCGATAAGCGCCAGCACGCCATAGCGGATGTGACTCTGCGAGGTGGGATACCATTCCTGGCTGAACAGGAACTGGACGATGTCGAAACGATGAAACAGCAGATCCGCGCCTTCGCGGAACACGAAGAAGAAGATGCCGAACACGCAGATAATGGCGCTGATGCCGCACAAGCGGATCACCCACTCGATCAGCGTCTCGCTCAGGTTATGCCAGCGGCGTTGGCCCATTACTTATCCTTGGGAGTTGGTAGGGCTGTGCTGCTGCGCAGCCCCAATATATGCCAGCGACGTCGGCCCATTACTTATCCTTGGGAGTGGCGGTTGGGGCGGTGCTTTCTGGCAGGGGCACATATCCGGATTGAGCCACGATTTTCTGGCCGGCTGCGGAATGGAGCCAATCCAGGTACTTCTTCGTGGCGGCGTTGGGCTCGCCCAAGGTGTACATGAATAGCGGGCGGGAGATGGGATAAGTGTGATTCAAGGTGTTTTCGACATTGGGCGCGTAGGCCTGGTCGCCGGCCTTTTTGGCCACGCGCACCATTTTGACCTCGCGGGTGGCGTAGCCCATGCCGCTGTAGCCGATGGCTCCCGGCGTCTTGGATACCAGCTCGACGACATCTTTGGAGCCGTGCATATCGCGCGACCCCAGTTTAAAGTCGCGGCCCTTGCCCAGGATGGCCTCGCGGAAGTAAGCGTAAGTGCCCGAGTTGGATTGACGGCTGACGCGGATGATTTCATCGGAGGAATCGCCCGGGAGTTTAATGCCCAGGTCCGACCACTTGGTGGTCTTGCCGCCTTCGCCATAGATCGCCGCCAGTTGCGCCAGCGTGATTTCCTCGAGGGGATTGTTCTTGCGCACGTACACGGCCAGGGCGTCGAAGCCCAGCATGAATTCTTTCGGTTCCTTGCCCGAGTTCTTTTTGGCTTGTTCGATTTCCTGCGGTTCCACCTTGCGGCTGCAATTGGCGATATCGACGGTGCCGTCGATGAGAGCGGCAATCCCGGTGCCGGAGCCGCCGCCGGAGACTTCGACGGAGACCGTGGAATCGACCATCGCGTATTCCTCCGCCCAAGCTTGCGCGAGGTTGACCATGGTGTCCGAACCGGTGTTTTGAATCACGGTTTTGCCGGCATGCCCGGATTCCGGAGACCCCGATTTTTTGCAGCCTGCCAGGGCCAGGATGCACGCTAAAACAACCATGGCACTCGCACCCCGGCCGCTTACAAAGAAGCCCGCTGGATGTCTAACCCGGAGCGGACGGCCGATCCGTAGCGCAGATTTCCAATCTGCGGTGTCGCCGACTTCCAGTCGGCAGACCGTTCGAGGGCCGAAGTGGCGGCGGATTGGAAATCCGCGATACAGCAGGTTGGAAACCTGCGCTACGGTGGTTTGTCGTCCAACCCAGCGTTTGATCAGTAATCCTGGAAACAATATTTTCATATAACGCCATCAATATGGCGGAAGCAGGTTACGATCGTGTGACGGCGGGGCAACATTTCGGTGACATATGCCGATTCAGTGACGAAACTAAAAAAGGATATTTCAACAACCACTAGCGGGTCAAGCAGTTGTGACCGCATCGCGGGGGTGACGGCGACCGCATTCGGACCGGGTTGAAACAGTTGACGATGAGGGGGGATTGCGGTGTATGGTACGTTGGATAGGCGAAACCCAAGCGGTTGAAACCATTGGAATCCACACTATGCAACGACATTTCGATCAAGATCTCGCGGGGCTCAAGGAAAAGCTGCTTACCATGGCGAGCCACGCGGAAACCTCGCTGATTCAGGCGGTCAAAGCCTTGGTGGATCGGGACGATGTTTTGGCGCGGCAAGTCAAGGAGCGGGATGAGGTGCTCGATCGTTTCGAGATCGAGATGGATGAACTCTCGATCAACCTGCTGGCGTTGAAGGCGCCGCTGGCCTCGGATTTGCGCCTCATCACGGTGGCCATGAAAATCTCGCAAAACCTCGAGCGCGTGGGCGACGAAGCCACCACCATCGCCCGGCGCGCGTTGGAACTGAACCACGAAGCCCAGTTGAAGCCTTTTGTCGATATTCCCCGCATGGCCACCCTGGCGGCCGAGATGCTCCGGGATTCACTGGATGCCTTTGTCAATGGCAAGACCGACCAGGCGCGGGGCATCATCCAGCGCGACAAAGAGATTGACAACCTGAACAAGCAGGTGCATCGCGAGCTGATTGGCTATATGCTGGAAGATCCCCAAACCATCACGCGCTGCCTGAATCTGATGGTGATTTCCAAATGCCTCGAACGGATTGCCGATCACGCCACCAACGTGGCCGAAGAGGTGGTCTATTTGTTCGAGGGACGGGACATCCGGCACGCGGCCAAAGCCACGGAGACGCCCGCGGCATGAAACACAAGATCCTGGTGGTCGATGACGAGCCCGATGTGGTGCGGTTGATCGAATTCAACCTCAAGGCGGCCGGCTACGACGTGATTACGGCCGAGGATGGCGCCGAGGCCTTGCAGCGCGCCCGGTCGGCTTCGCCGGATTTGATTGTCCTGGATTTAATGCTGCCCGAAGTGGAAGGCCTCGAGGTGTGCAAACTGCTCCGGCGCGATCCGGCGACGGCCCAAGTGCCCATTATTATCCTGACGGCCAAGGCGGCGGAGGTGGACCGGATTCTGGGATTGGAACTGGGCGCCGACGATTATGTCACCAAACCCTTCAGTCCGCGAGAACTGGTCCTGCGCGTGAAAAAACGGCTCCAACGGCGGGAAGAAAGCCAGAACGACAAGCAAGAAATCTATACGGCGGACGAAGTGGCGGTCAATCTGCCGCGTCACACGGTTACCGTTAAAGGTCAGCCGGTCGAGCTGACGGCCACCGAGTTCAAATTATTGGTCCTGCTGATCCAGCGTCGCGGCCGGGTGCAATCGCGAGAGCAATTGCTGCAAGAGGTTTGGAACTACGAGCGGTTGGTCGATACCCGCACCGTGGACACCCACATGCGCCGTTTGCGGGAAAAACTGGGAACGGCGGCGCGGCATCTCGACACGGTGCGGAATGTGGGCTATCGGTTTGTCGATTGAGCTGATATCTTTCGTCCTCGTCCTCGTCCCTCGTCCCTCGTCCTCGATAAAAGGACTTCGAGGACGAAGGACGAGGGACGATTACGAGGACGAAAGATATCAGCTCAATCGACAAACCGATAGCCCACATTCCGCACCGTGTCGAGATGCCGCGCCGCGGTTCCCAGTTTTTCCCGCAAACGGCGCATG
>JADGRT010000009.1 GCA_017880715.1 Verrucomicrobiia bacterium
CGTTGCCGCGGATCTGGAGGGAGCCCTTGTACTTGCACACGTGATGGGGGCTCAAACGGTCTGGCGTCTGCCGAAAGCAGTGCCGGCGCGACGCGAGTACCGTGCGGATCGACGACCGAACGTCTATGACAGGGAACGCGATGAACGACGGCGTGGGCCTCCTCCTGAGCACGGTCGCGCTTGTCCTGGTCCCGATCTGCCTCATCCGCCGAATGCTGGGTCGGGCCGACTTCGCGGCGCTCTATCGGGCGCCCGCAGGTGACGCCTGGCCGCACGGAATGCAGGAGGGGGACTGCCCCCGCTGGCACCTCGACGAGCAGCAGCCGACCCAGGCCACGAGTCGGACGACGCCTCGTGCGCCCGACGACGGCGCATCGGCCGAGCTTCTTGCCTGCACGGTGGACGACCTCGTGGCCCTCGACCCGGCCTGCGCTCGGTCCACGGGCGGCCATATCGTGCAGTCACCTTCGGCGGTCCACGGTCGCGTTGGCCTCGCCGGTCGGGTCTGACCGCGGGGCCGTGGACGCTCGAGGCCCGGGCCCGCGAGCGAGCGCCGACAGCGGACCAAACCTCTGGCCGACGACGGCCGCAGTCGGTCCTGCGCGCCTGAGGGCGTCGCGGGAGTGGCATCCGCCGCGAGCGCTGCAGGATCGCCGCGCACCCGGCGCTCCACGGCGGCGTCGGAGCGCGCCGCGAGCAGCGGGCCGGTCAGTTCAGCATGTGAATCGTTCCCTTGCCAGCCGCTTTCATTGGGTGATAGGCTGGCGTCATGCCTTCGCTCTTCAGATCCACTCGCGCGCTCGCGGGTATCCTGCTGACGGCGGTTGCGTTGCGTGCCAACGATGCCCAGGTGATCTTCAACTGCGCCTCGGTGCGCCTGCATCCCGCCACGCTCAAGCAGCTCAGCCTCACGTACACGCTCGCCGCCACCACGGCGGTGGACGGCACCCACAACGACGAAATCGGATTCTCCGATAATCCGGACTCGACCGGGATCTATGCCACGACCTTCGTTCTGACCGACCCGGCCTTGGGGGCGATGGACATTAACGGTGACCTCGATATTCCCGACTCGGACGCGAACCTCAACGGGATCGCGGACTTCTTCGAGGCCGACCGCGCCGTGGTCAATGCGAAATCGGCAGGCTCCTTAACCCTGCATCACGGCATGGATGTCTATCCCGGCACGGTTGACATGACCTGGAATCGGAGTGCCGGCACGGCCTCAGGCACTTGCCAGCTTCGGTTGCTCATCCCGGATTTCGGCGTCGATTTGACCTTCACGCCCACGTTCGAAATCTATGATTATCGCGGGACCTACCGCTACCAAGTTCAGGACACGAACGTCGTCGGCACGCTCACCCTGACGCGATTGGGCGCCGGCGGCAGCCAGGCCGGCGCCCTGCTGCTGACGCGCATCGACCAGGATGAATTGCAGTTCCCCGCGTTCACGCTGACCAACGAAGTCGGACAGGTCATTCAGTTCTATAGTTCGGAGGATATGGGAATTTCGCTCCTTCGCGGTGGCCTGCGCACCAACTACTTCACGGTCTTGTGCACGGACGACGGCTGGCCGGCAACCGCTACCTCCCTCGAGTACGAGATCTGGCTCATCCACGTGTTCGATGCGAATGACAGCGACCATGATGGAATCGCCGATCTCAGCGGCACGCCAGCCCCGTCGAAGGCGCCGGAGTTGGCGATTCATCTGGGCGACCAGACCCTCACGATCGAGATCACGGCTGATCCCGGCCGACGGGCAACCCTCGAGCAGAGCCCCACGATCGGCCTGGCGAATTGGACGACTTCGACGACCTTCACCATGACCAACGCGATCCAGGCGATCGAAGTTCCCCGGGCCGCGAACCCCATGTTCTGGCGAGCGCGCGTCGAGTAAGCGCGGCCCCTCGCGTACTGCCAGTATTCGCCTGACTCGATGAGGGCGGGCACGACGTCTCGACGACAAACCACCCTTCGTGGTTGTGGATCGTGCGGCGGAAATCCTCCGCTGGAACAAGGCGATGCGGGTTTCGGGGTTTTGGCTGGCGGCTATTTCAACTGCCGGATTTAGAGGTGCGCGAATCCACGCGCCGAGCTGGCGCGCCGGCATGGTCGGAAAACTTGTTTCCGGCCCTTGACACCCCAACCTTTAGTGTGTTAATTGAGCGCTACCCCATTACCTGGTAGTCCGGGTAGTCCGATCTAAGACTGGTATGCGTTGTCCAAAATGCAGTTGCGAAGACGATAAGGTGATTGATTCGCGCACTTCCCGTGAGGGCGCGACCATCCGTCGCCGTCGTGAGTGTTTGGGGTGTGGCTATCGCTACACGACGTATGAAGAGATCGAGCGGGAGGGTTTGTTGGTGGTTAAACGGGACGGACGGCGTGAGGAGTTTTCCAGAGAGAAGCTGCTGACCGGGGTGAAAAAGGCCTGCCAGAAGCGTCCCATCAGCCCGAAGACGATCGAGGAATTGGGGGACCGCATCGTGCAGGAGATTTGCGACAAGTATGATCGAGAGGTGCCTGGGGGCGACATTGGGGAGCGGGTGATGCGCGAATTGCGGCAGTTGGATCAGGTGGCTTACGTCCGTTTTGCCAGCGTTTATCGCCGCTTTCAGGAAGCGACGGATTTTGTGCAGGAGGTGCAGAACCTGGAGGCCAAGTTGTGATTCAGTTGCACGCCGATTGGCTAATCCTGAAAAAACGCGATCAGGAAATGGTGCCGTGCACTCCCGAATCCGTGGTGGTGGAAGTGCTCGGCGAGACGGCCAAGCACCTCGATGGCGAATTGATCCAGCATGCCGCCTCAGCCGTGCTGCATTACTTTAAGAGCGATTTAGGCCGGCAGGAGGTAACCTTGGGGGAATTTTCTCTGGCCCTGGAAAAGGTGTTGCGCGGATTGGGCGTGGATATCATGGCAACCGGCCTGGGCGAAGCCCCGGGACGGGTGGTGGCAAGCGACTTGCGCATGCTGGTCGAGGCCGCCAGTCCGGGGCTGGAGCTGGTGCTGTTCAGCCGTTTGCGCCAGGAGTTGAAAAATCGGTTGAGCGAAGCGCCTCGCGTGCTGGAATTCAGCGGCCTGCGGGAATGCGTCCAACGCTTTACCGGCGCCCGGCGCTGGAATCCGCGGTGCCAGCAGTTGAGCGATCAAATTGTGCGATTTCTGCGCGATTGTCTGGTCTCCGAAGGCGGGGAGGATCGTTGCGCCTTGGTGGTTCGTTAACCGCTGCCTGCCATCTGAGGAGACAAAGGTCCGATGAGCAAAACACTGTTCGAACGCATTGCATCGCGGGAGATTCCCGCGGAGATTGTCTATGAAGACGAGTGGGTTCTGGCTTTCAAAGACCTCAAACCGCAGGCCCCGGTGCATGTGCTGATCGTTCCCAAGAAACCCGTGGCACGGATCGCCGAGGCAACGCCGCAGGATCAAGCCATGTTGGGCCATTTATTGTTAAAAGCGGCCGAAGTGGCGGCGAAACTCGGATTGAAAGAATCGGGATTTCGGTTGGTTTTCAATAATGGACGGGATGGTGGCGAAGCGGTGCCTCACCTGCATTGCCATATTTTGGGCGGCCGCGCTCTCGGGTGGCCGCCCGGTTAAACCGGATGGAAACCTACGGCGATGGCGGTGTTTTTTCGTTCGCCGCTACCGGGTTGATGCCGGCTTATTCTTCTTTGCCGTCCGGTTTTCACGGGTTATCGTTCCGGCACGAGAACCGCAGCATCACGCTTGAATTGGGCGGGTGGCGCCTGGAAAAAGTGGCGGTGGCTGTTTGCCGCAGCCGGGCTGCTGGCCGGCGGTCCGCACAGCCCCGCGGCTTCCGTGACGGTTTTCGCCGCGGCGAGTTTGACCGTCAGCCTGAGGGAAATCGCCGTCGCCTACGAGCAGTTGACCGGTGACAAAATTATTTTGAACCTGGGCGCATCGCGGACGCTGGCGTGGCAGATCGAGGCCGGCGCGCCCGCTGACATCTTCTTTTCCGCCGACGAAGCCATGGCGGACGCCTTGGAGCAGCAGGGACTGCTGGTGAAGGGGACTCGCCAGAGCCGGCTGTCAAACGTGCTGGTGATCGTGGTGACACCGGAGGGTGCCTTGGCCATTCACTCGGCCAGAGACCTCGCGGATGCCAAGGTCAAACGAATTGCCATGGGCGACCCGAAAACTGTCCCGAACGGCCTTTACTTCAGGCGGTATTTGGAGAAGCTGCAACTCTGGGCGGCGGTGGCGCCCAAGGTGCTGCCGACGGACAACGTGCGTGCGGCGCTGGCCGCCGTGGAAGCGGGCAACGCTGACGCCGGCATGGTTTATAAAACCGATGCCGCCAGTTCGAAGAAGGTCAAGGTTGCCTGGGAAGTGCCCCGGGGAGAAGGCCCAAAAATCAGTTATTCGATGGCCTTGGTGAAGGATGCGCCGCAGCCAGCCGCCGCGAAAAAGTTTCTGGCTTTCCTGGCTTCAGAAAAAGCCGGGCGGATCTTCGCGAAAAGCGGGTTTATCGTGCTGGAAACGCTCGAGGACGAAGGATTGCGGCAGCCTCAGAACTCCTAATCCCGCGCCGGCAAATCGAAGGGGCGTGGAACGTCGATGAGCCCGATTCGCCGGGTTAGGGAACCGGCCTACAAAAATCCCGGTTTTTGCAGGCTTTATCAATTTTCGGCGGCAGAACTTGACACGACGGTTTTCGTTCCGGACAATGCCACGCCAATACCTATATGAGCAGCATGTCGAGCGAAAACACCGGTACGGCCAAACCAGGCATGTTCGAAGGCGTCACCCAGTATCACTGGCTAGTGTTTATCCTTGCCGCCGCCGGCTGGCTGTTTGACTGCATGGGGCAGCGGATTTTTGTGCTGGCTCGCGAACCGGCTTTTAGAGAACTGCTCGGCGCCGCCGCCACCGATGACGACGTGACGTACTGGGGGGGCATGGCCACCTTCATCCTGATGATCGGCTGGGCCACGGGCGGCATTCTCTTCGGGACGATGAGCGACAAGTACGGTCGCGTGAAGGCCATGGTTGCCACCCTGCTCGCTTACACCATTTTTTCCGGGCTGTCCGGCATCGCCCGCAGCGGCGTTGAATTCCTCGTTTACCGGTTCCTCTGCGGACTGGGCGTCGGCGGCATGTTCGGCGCGGCCACGACGCTCCTGGCGGAAAGCGTCCCGCCGCGGTTCCGCACGACCGCCCTGGGCTGGATGCAGGCGTTGTCCGCGTGCGGCAACATGCTGGCCTCGGGGCTGAGCATGCAATTCAATCCGGGCACGGAGAACCTTTGGGGGCGTTTCAGCGGCTGGCAGGTGCTGTTTTTTGTGAGCGTGGCCCCGGCGCTTCTGGCCGTCCCGATGATTTTCATTTTGAAAGAGCCCGAGTCCTGGAAGAAAGCCAAGGCGGAAGCCCTGACCGGTGGCGCCGCCAAGAAAGTGGGCCGCATGTCCGACTTGTTCAGTCATCCGCGGTGGCGGAAGAGCACGATCGTCGGCATTTGCCTCGGGGTGGCGGGCATGGTGGGTTTGTGGGGCATCGCGTTTTTCTCGCCCGAGTTGATCACCACGGCCCTCAAGAACCGGGCGCTGCAAGCGCAGGAAATCGTCAAGCCGGCGGAGCTGTGCCTGGCTTTGAAAGCCGCGCCAAACTCGGCCGTGGCGCACCTCAAAGGCAAGCTCTCGCCGGAAATGCTGAAGCAGGTTGAACAGGTGGAGAATGGCAAGGACGTGCCCGCAGCCACCCAGGCAGCGTTGCTCCAGGAACTGAATCGCCTCATGAAGGGCGAGAGTCTTTACAGCGCGGAAGCCTTCCAGCCGGTTACGCTGAAGAAGAACACGATGAATCTGGCCCAGTTGGTGGAGAAGAAGGGCGAGAAACAAAATGTCGTTTTCCTGAACCGTCAGTTGGTCGAACAAGTCTTTCCGGGCACCCTCACGGGATTGCAGAAAACCATCGATAAAACGCGCAGCCGGGGGACCATGCTGCAAGACGTCGGCTCGCTGCTGGGCATGTTGACCTTCACCTTCATCGCCGCGTATTTCAACCGGCGGACGGCGTTCTTGGGCGCTTTCATCTTCTGCCTGGGCGCGGTGTCCTATGTGTTCTATTCGCTGAAAACCGAAGCCGATGTCTATTGGATGCTGCCGCTGATGGGCTTCGGTACGCTGTCGGTTTTCGCCGGCTACTCGATTTATTTCCCGGAAATCTTCCCCACCCGGCTGCGCGGCACGGGGGTGGGCTTCTGCTACAACACGGTGCGCTACCTGGCGGCGCCGTTTCCGTACTTGCTGGGCGCGTTGAGCACCATCATGCCCTTCCGAACGGTGGCGATCATGATGTCCAGCATCTATCTGGTGGGCATCGTGGCCTTGATTTGGGCGCCCGAAACCAAAGGCAAGCCGCTGCCGGAGGATTGAACCAGCGCTGAAACAAATTTAACCACGGAGCAAACAGATGAACAAAGTGCGCATGGGAATCGTCGGCCTGGGCAACATGGGGAAATTCCACGCCGATTATCTATTGAATCACCAGGTGTCCCGGGCGGAGTTGACCGCTGTCAGCGACGCCATTCCCGCCAATCTCGAGCGTTATCCATCGCTCGCCACCTTCGCCCGCAGCGAGGACATGATCCGTTCCGGCCTGATCGACGCGGTCATCATCGCCACGCCGCATTACCTTCATACCACCATTGGCATCGACGCATTGGAGCGCGGGCTGCATGTGCTGGTGGAGAAGCCGATTTCGGTGCATAAGGCCGATTGCGAGCGGTTGCTGGCGGCGCATAAGGATCCCAAACTGGTTTTTGCGGCGATGTTCCAGTTGCGCACCGACGGCAAATTCAAAAAGCTCAAGCAACTGGTCAGCAACGGCGAGTTGGGCGAGTTGTTCCGCGTCAGTTGGATCATCAGCGACTGGTACCGGACCGAGGCCTATTACGCCAGCGGGGGATGGCGCGCAACCTGGAAAGGCGAGGGTGGCGGGGTGCTGCTGAACCAGTGTCCGCACAACCTGGATCTGATGCAGTGGATTTGCGGCCGGCCGTCCAAAGTGCGCGGATTCTGCCAGTTGGGCCGGTACCATGCCATCGAGGTCGAGGACAATGTGACCGCGTACCTGGAATGGCCGAACGGCGCGACGGGAGTGTTTATCACCTCGACGGGGGAGGCGCCCGGGACCAATCGTTTCGAGATTTGCGGGGATCGCGGCAAGCTGGTGCTGGAGCAGGGGAAGATTACCTTTACGCGCAACGAAATCCCCATGCGCGAGTTCAGCCGCACATCCAAGGCCGGGTTTGCCCGGCCCGAGGTGTGGAATGTTGACGTGCCCTACGAAGGCACGAGCCCGCAGCATCATGAGATCACCCAAAATTTCGTGGATGCCATTCTTGACGGCAAACCGTTGATCGCTCCGGCGGCCGAAGGGGTGTACTCGGTCGAAATGGCGAATGCCATGCTCTATTCGGCGCTGATTAACGACACGGTGTCGCTGCCGTTGGACGGGCAGGCATATGAGAAGAAACTCAACCAGTTGATCGCCGAATCGAAATTCCAGAAGAAAACCGTCCAGGTCACCGCCGAAGATTTTACCAAATCGTTTGTGAAATAAAGAAGGAGATACAGTTATGATCCTGATGGGTATTGCCGATGAAGCGGGGGCGTCCATTGACGTTCAGATCCAAGCCACCCGGACCCTCGGGTGGCATCACCTCGAGGCTCGGAATGTGGCCGTGGCAGGATTTCCGACGGCCAATATCCACGATCTTCCGGACGCGGCCTTCGAGGTCGTTGTGCCCCGGTTGGAGGCCGCTGGGGTGAAAGTCTATTGTTTCGGTTCGACCCTTGGCAACTGGGCCAAGAAGATCGAACAACCCTTCGAGGTTTCGTTGACCGAAGCCCGGCGGGCCATTCCGCGGATGCAACGGCTGGGGACGAAATTCATCCGGGTTATGAGCTATGCGATCCGCGAAGGCGAGGACCAAATGGAGGAGGAGCGGTTTCGCCGGATGCGCGAATTGACGAAGATGTTTTTGGACGCCGGCATTCAGCCGGTGCATGAGAACTGCATGAACTATGGCGGCATGGGATGGCCATTCATGTTGAAACTGCTCGAAAACGTGCCCGGGCTGAAGGTGGTTTTCGACACGGGCAACCCGGTGTTCAACGACGATCGCAGCCAGCCCAAGCCGCATCCGAAACAGGATCCGTGGGAATTTTATACGCATGTGAGGGAGTTCATTGCCCACGTCCACGTGAAGGACGCGATTTGGAATCCGGCCAAAAACGACGCGGATTACACCTACCCGGGCGAGGGGGGTGGCGCGGTGCGCCGCATTTTACAGGACCTGATCACCAGCGGTTATCAGGCTGGAATTTCGATTGAACCGCATCTGGCGGTGGTGTTTCACGACGCCTCGGTGACCGCCTCGGCGGAAGCTCAGTTCAACAGCTACGTCGAGTACGGCCGGCGGTTGATGAAGCTGATCGATGGGATTAAGTCCGGGACTGTATAACTCGCAGTTTAGCCAAAAAAGTGGGAGCCGAGGTGACGAGGCTCTGATTTTCTGATTAGGCGGCCTCTTAAAATTAAAATGAGCCTCGTGACCTCGTCTCCTACCTTTCATGAATTTGCTCTGCCGGTGGAAAAATCTTCGCAATTTTGGCGTGACATTTGCTTTATCAAAGGGCACATATGACCTTCGTGAAAAGGGCCGTGCCATTCCAGTGCCGTGGTTTTTTCTTGTGGCAGCTGCCTGCCACGAGTGGTCACCGGGTTGCTGGAGGAAGGATGTTTGATTTTTTTAGAGGTCGATAACGCTATGAAACGAGGTTTAAGCAAAGCGTTGGTCCTGTTGACATTGGGTTTTGGTTTGGCGGACTGCCTGGAGGCCCAAACGGTGGGAATTATGCGCGAGGCGTTCTTCGGGATTACCGGCAGCGCGGTTTCCGATCTGACCAATTCGCCCGCGTTTCCGGCCAGCCCGGATGAAATCACGGTGCTCACCGATCTTTTCGAGAGCCCCTCCAATTACAGCACGGATTACGGGCAGCGGCTGCGCGGCTACTTGGTTGCGCCGGCGACGGGCGACTACACCTTTTGGGTGGCCAGCGATGATCAATCGGTGCTGCTCCTAAGCACGGATTCGGATCCAGCCAACCAGCGGGCGATCGCCAGCGTGGCGACCTATACCGGGGGGCGGCAGTGGGATAAGGAGCCGGATCAGATGTCGGCCCCGATTAGGCTGGAAGCGGATAAGCTTTACTATGTTGAAGTGTTGGTGAAGCAGGGAACCGGAGGCGATTATCTGGCGGTGGCCTGCCAATTCCCCGATGGAACGTTAGAAGCGCCCATGCTGGCCAGCCATTTCATCCCCATTACGGTGCCCATTACCCCGCCCATCATATCTTTGCAGCCCACGAATACCTTTGCGCCCGAAGCTGGAACGGCGGTTTTCCGGGTGGCCGTCAGTAATCTGGATCCCGTGACCTATCAATGGCAGCGGAATGGTGTAAACCTCGGGGGGGCTACGAATGCCAGTTACACCAATCTGCAGGTGACCATCCAGGATCAGGGCGCTCTCTACGATTGCTTGGTTTCCAATATTTTGGGTGCGATACAGAGCCAGACTGCCATGTTAACGGTGGCGGCCGACGCGCTACCTCCCAGAATTGTCTCCGTGGTGAACACAGACACCCGGGCCGTGTTGGTTATCTATTCAGAACCGGTTTTCTTCGGGAACCAGATCGCGAATTATGCCCTGAACAACGGGGTCGGCATCCTGTCCATCAGCAATGTTGCCAATAGCCAAACTTTCCTGCTCACGACCACACCGCTCCTGTTGCGGACTTCTTATACCCTGACCGTGAACAACGTAACCGATCGGTCGGAGGCGCGAAATCGGATTCCGCTGAATACCCAGTTTACCTTTACTACCATGGAGTTTACACCGGTGGATATTGGCAAACCAGCCCTGATCGGATCGATCCTCCCCATCGACAACGGATTTCGTCTCACGGCCGGCGGAACTGATATCGGTGGCACGGACGATCAGTTTCAATTCGCCTACCAGGAACGGTCCGGCAATTTTGACACGCGCGTCCGCGTGAGCTCGCTGGAACTGTCCGATCCGTGGGCGCAAGTAGGATTGATGGCGCGGGCCAGTCTGCAAACCGATAGTGCGTTTGCCGCCGTCCTGGCGACGCCCAGCATCAGCGGTTGTTTCTTCGAATCACGGTTTACCAATGGTGTCCCCAGCACGCGCCTCGGCTCGTTCCCCGTCAATTATCCCAACACCTGGCTAAGGTTGAAGCGGGCGGGCGATACGTTTACAGGTTACGCCAGTCTGGACGGTCAGCAATGGACGCCGCTGGGTTCGGTGAACATTGTGCTCACCAACAAGTTTTACTTCGGGATAGCTCTGACCAGCCATCGAACCAATCTGACAGCGGCGGCCGAGGTGCGGGATATGGGCAGTGTAACGGGCACTCCCGCCACCGGTTCCTGGGCGGTGGATTATGAACCCCTGGGGCCCAGCAGTCGCCGCACACCCCTGGTTGTATCTGAAATCATGTATCACCCCGCGCCCCGGGCTGATGGCAAGGATTTGGAGTTTATCGAATTATTCAACACCGATCCGGTGGCAATGGATTTGACCGGTTGCCGTTTGAGCGGGGCGGTGGAGTATGCGTTTCCTGCCGGCACTCAGATTCCCGGCGGTGGATTTCTGGTGGTGGCCAAATCCCCGGCCGATATGCAGGCGGTGTATGGCCTCAAAAGCGTCTTGGGCAGCTATAACGGCCGTTTGCAGAACCAGACCGGCAGTGTGCGCCTGCTGCATCGCCTGGGAGCGATCCTGCTCGAGGCGCTATTCTCCGATCAGACACCGTGGCCGGTGGCCGCCGATGGCGTGGGGCATTCCCTGGTGTTGGCGCGCCCCTCCTTGGGCGAAGCCAATCCGGCGGCCTGGGCCGCCAGCGAATGGGTGGGCGGTTCGCCTGGCCGCGCCGAGTCTTATCGCCGGGACGGTTTGAAGGCCGTGGTCATCAACGAGTTTTTGGCGCACATCGACGATCCGGAAAAAGATTACATTGAACTGTACAACCATAGCGATGAAGCGGTGAACATCGGGGGATGCTTCCTCTCTGACAGCCGCGGCACAAACAAGTTCATGATCCCCGCCAACACGGTCATCCCTGGCAAGGGCTATTTTGCCTTCGCCGAGGATCGCTTGGGATTTGCCCTGAATTCCGAGGGCGAGACGATCTACTTCTGGAATGCCGAGCAGACGCGGGTCATCGACGCGGTGCGCTATGGTCCGCAGGCCTATGGCGTCGCCACCGGCCGTTTCCCGGACGGAGCCCCGGTTTTTTCCGAGCTTTCCTCCAGGACGCCGGGGATGCCAAACCTTGGCCTTCTGATCCGGGACGTGGTGATCAACGAAATCATGTTCCATCCCATTTCGGGCGACCGTAATGACGAATATGTGGAATTATACAACAAGGGAACCAATTCGATCGATGTGAGCGCCTGGCGGTTCGTGGATGGCATCGATTTCACGATGCCGTTGCATACCGTCATTCCCAAAGGCGGATACCTCGTGGTGGCACGCTCAGCCGCCCGGCTGCTGGCTAACTACACCAATCTGAACAGCTCCAATCTCGTGGGCGATTACCCGGGTACGCTGGCCAACAAGGGCGAACGGCTGGCCCTGGCCATGCCCGAGGTCATCCTGGTCACCAACGCGAACCTTACCGTGGCGACGAACTATGTATACATCGTGGTCGATGAGGTGGCTTATCAGAACGGCGGACGTTGGGGTCAGTGGACCGATGGCGGCGGCAGCAGCCTGGAATTAGGGGACGCCCATAGCGACAACCGTCTGGCGCCCAACTGGGCCGACAGTATCGAAACCAATAAGAGTGGCTGGACGACCCTCGAAAAAACCGGAGTGCTGGACTGGGGGAAAAATGTTTACGGCATTGCTACCGTTGAAATCCTGATGCTGGGCGCTGGCGAATGCCTGGTGGACAACGTAGAGGTGCTCGACGCGAATAGCGTCAACCTCGTGGTCAACTCCACCTTCGAAGGCGGCGCCTTTGGATGGGCGATGCGCGGCGATCACAAGCGGTCCAGCCTGCAAACCGGGGGTGGGTTTAACAGCAGTCGTTGTCTTTATGTCCGAGCTTCCTCACGCGGCGACACCGGACCCAATCAAATCATTGGCAATTTAAGCCGGTCGCTGGCGCCGGGAGAGGTGGTGACGATTCGCGCCAAGGTGCGCTGGCTGCGGGGTTGGCCCGAGATTCTCTTCCGTTTGCATGGTAATTACCTCGAAGCCACCGGCAGAATGGCGCTGCCATCCAATCTGGGCAGTCCAGGCGCTCGCAACAGCCGGGCCGTTTCGAACCTCGGCCCGGCGATCTATGACGTGACCCCTAGGCCGGTGCTGCCCGCGGCGGGCGAGCCCATCACCGTGACGGCGCGCGTTTACGATCCGGATAGAGTGGCTTCCGTCGTGCTGAAGTATCGCTACGATCCGGCGTCGACGGTCAATACCATCACGATGGTCGATGACGGCACGGGACCTGACCTTTGCCCGGGGGACGGTATTTACACAGCGGTTATTCCGGGGCAACCGCAAGACACTATGATTGCCTATTCCATCCAGGCAACGGATCTGTCGCCTGGCCGGGCCAGCGCTACTTTCCCGAACGACGCGCCCGCCCGCGAGTGCCTGGTTCGTTTTGGCGAATTCCAGCCCACCGGCAACTACAACGCCTATCGTATTTGGGTGACGCAGGCGACGTTTAATGAATGGTCCAGTCGTGAAAAAGGCAGTAATGAACCGCTGGATGCCACGTTCGTTTACGGCAATTACCGCGCTATTTATAATATGGGCGCCATGTATTCGGGCAGTCCCTATCACTGGACCGGGTACAACACGCCGACCGGCAATTTATGTTACTACTCGGCGTTTTTTTCCGAAGATGACCGGTTGCTGGGCGCGACGGATTTTGTGCTCAATGCTCCCGGCAACGTAGGTGGCGAGCCCACGGGTTTGCGCGAACGGATGTTTCACGAGATGGCTGCCGAACTGGGGCTGCCGCAGACGCACCGGCGGTTTGTGCACATGTTCTTCAACGGGGTACGGCGCTCGTTCATCTATGAAGACGCGCAGGCGCCCAACGGCGATTATTTGGATGAATGGTTCCCCAACGATCCCAATGGCGATCTCTACAAAATCGAGGATTGGTTCGAGTACAACAGCGCCGTTACCGGCTTTGTCAACGAAGACGCCGTGCTGAACGATTTTACCACCACCGGCGGCGTCAAGAAGCTGGCCGCCTACCGTCACATGTGGCGCAAGCGGGCGGTGCCGGGTTCGGCCAACGATTACACCAACCTGTTTGACCTGGTCGATGTCCTGAATTATCCGGATACCAACCGGTACACGGCCGCGGTGGAAAGCCTGGTGGACGTCAATAATTGGATGCGCACCATGGCGCTGCGGCATGCCGCCGGGGATTGGGACAGCTACGGCTACACGCGCGGCAAAAACATGTACACCTACAAGCCCACCCAAGGACTCTTTCAATTGTTGAATTGGGATATCAGCTTTGGCTTTGGAATGGGCGACGGTCCCACGACGGATATTTTCTACAATGCCCACCTAGGCACGGGAGTGGTCGATGACCAGGTGGAGCGCATGTTCGACAACCCGCCCTTCCGCCGTTTATACTTGCAAGCCGTGCAGGAGATGGTCAGCAAGACCTTCCAGCCTTCCTGGCTGAATGCTTATCTGGATCCGCGCTATGCGGCGCTGCTGGCCAACGGAGTCGCCGCCGACAATCCCGCCCCGGTTAAATCGTGGATTGCCTCCCGCAAAAGTTACCTCGAGAAGGTGCTGGCCTCCAATGCGGCTCCTTTTATCGTAACGGCGCCAGCCACCAACCGGTTTTCCACCAATCGCAATTTGATCACCATGGCGGGGACCGCCCCCTTGACCGTGGACACCCTTAGAATCAATGGTTTGGATCAGGAGATTCAATGGACTTCGGTGACGAATTGGGTGATTCACCTAGCGCTGCCAAGTGGATCCAACAATTTGCAGGTGGTGGGTTATGATCGAAGGGGCTTTCCAGTAGCGGGCGCGCAGGCCACCCTCGAGGTGACTTACAGCGGAGCGGTGGAATTACCGCAAGATCACATCGTCATCAACGAAATCATGTATCATCCGTCCGTGCCGGATGCGGATTTCGTGGAGCTGTTCAACACCTCGTTTTCACAGGCTTTTGATCTCTCAGGCGGCTATTTCGACGGGATCGATTTCACGTTCCCCAGCGGAACATTCCTTCCGGCGCAGGGCTATTTGGTGGTCGTCAAGAACCGGGTGGCCTTTGAGGCTTACTATGGGTCGGACATCCCCATTGCCGGTGAATTTGCGGGGAAATTAAACAACGCAGGCGAAACCTTGCGTTTGGTCAAACTGGGGACGACCACGCTTGAGAACGTGATTATCGACGAGGTGAATTACGGCGGCGCGCCGCCTTGGCCCCAGGCAGCCAATGGACTCGGATCGTCGCTGCAACTCATCGATCCCTTGCAGGACAATGATCGGATCGGGAACTGGACCGCCGTGGGCACCAACGGCATGGCGGAGCCGCATTGGCAATACGCGGCTCTGACCGGCCCAGCCACGGGTTCGCGCCTTGAAATTAGCTTGAATGGAACCGGCCAAGTCTATTGCGATGAGCTTACCCTGGTGGCTGGGGTGTTGCCGGAAACGGGTGTCAACTTGCTCAATAACGGCGGCTTTGAACAGGATCTCACCGGTTCTTGGACGGTTTCGGTGAACTCCCCCAATACCGCCGGGAGCGCGCTTTACCGCCACGCCGGGAGTCAATCGCTTCAAATTGCGGCGGCGACAAACCAAGTCGATCCCGTGACGGTGGTATCTCAGGATATTACGCCAGGTTTGGCAAATGGCCAGTTGTACACGTTGAGCTTTTGGTATCTAACCACCGCTCAAGGCGGGGATTTCGTCGTGCGGCTAACCGGGGATGGCATTCTGAGTTCGATCAGCACCCGGATGGAAACCATGGCGCAAAGCACGCCGGGCCGCGTGAACTCAGTACGCGCGGCGCAACCGTCCCAGCCTCGAGTCTGGATCAACGAGGTTCAGCCGCAGAATGTAACCTCTATTGCCGATGCCGCGGGGCATCGCGAACCGTGGATCGAGCTTTTCAACGCGGACGCCAGTCCCCGGTCGTTAGCTGGTTTCTATTTGACGGATCAGGCCACCAACCTCATGGCTTGGGCGTTCCCCGCCAACGCGGTTGTGCCGCCCGGCCAGTTCCTGGTTGTCTGGGCCGATGGCAAGCCCGGCGAATCAACCGCGAATGAGTTCCATACGGCCTTCCGCTTGTCGCCTGCCAGCGGTTTCGTTGCCCTATCGAGGATGCAGGATACGCGGCCGATCGTGGTCGATTATCTGCGCTACGCCTCGGTGGCCGAGGGACTGTCATTCGGATCGTACCCCGACGGAAATGCGAAGGATCGGCATGTCTTTCTTTTTCCGACGCCTGGCGCCGCCAACAATAGCGCTGCTGTTCCGGTGCTGGTCCGGATCAACGAATGGATGGCAAGCAATACGAGAACGCTGGCCGATCCGGCGGACGGCCGCTTTGACGATTGGTTCGAACTGTACAACGCCGGGGGCAATCCCGTGGATTTATCGGGTTACACCCTGACCGATGACTTGGCCAATCCACGCCAATTCACGATTCCGGCGGGCACGACGATTGCGCCCAACGGCTTCCTGTTGGTATGGGCCGACAACGAGGTGGCGCAAAACGGGCTCAACAGCCCATTGCACGTCAACTTCAAGCTCAGTCAAAACGGAGAGGCCATCGGATTGTTTGCGCCCGACGGAACCATTATCGATACGATCGCTTTTGGGCCTCAAAAACCCGATGTAAGCCAGGGGCGTTTTCCGGATGGCACCCCGATGCCGTTCTTTTTCCTGCCCCAAGCAACGCCGAAGGCGCCGAACGCCAATCCGAATGTGGATCAACCGAAACTGTTGAGCATCGCCGCCTCGGCCAGTGGCACCACCCTGGTTTTCCAGACAACCCCCTCGAAGCGGTATCAGGTGCAATACCTTGACAGCCTCCTGCCGGGGCCGTGGTTGAATTTGAATGGTCCGGTGACGGCGACATCGGCGGCCACCACGGTGACCGATTTTTCCATGTCGGTCAGCGGTCAGCGTTATTACCGGGTCAAGCTGGTGTTGGCACCCTAGCGGCCCGGCCGGATGCGGTTTTTAGAACAACAGATTTAAAACAGGATATGAAAGTTATGTCCAAACTGAGGATTCTCGCAATAGCACTGGGATGGTTTCTGGCGGGAGAAACCTTGTTTGCCCAGGCAACCAACACCAACCAGTTCTTTATAACCGTGCTGCCACCCCCAGGCACAAATCTTATCTCGGAATCGACCAACGCGATTTTTGTGACCCTTACCAACCGTGACATTTTCACCAACATAACGGTCACTGGGTATGTGGACACGAATGTGGTGCGGTTTAGCGACAACGGCACGGCTCCGGACCAAACGGCGGATGACGGCACGTTCACCGGCAATCTGATCGTGCCGTTTACGTTGACGGTCACCAACCTCAACTTGATGCTGGTTTTGCGCGGGGAGGATCTCACCGCCACCAATGCCGTGGCGCCCGAGACAAACGACATCATGGTGACGACCACCAATCGAATCTCCTATCGGATCCTGCCGCGGCCGGCGAACAACGCCTTTACCAATGCGGTGAAAGTTCCGGCGGCGGGCGGCGTGCTGCTCTCCTCCAACTATTATGCCACGCTGGAGCCTGGCGAGCCCGTGCATGCCCAGGTGCCCAGCGGGTCGTCCTCGGTCTGGTTCAACTGGTCGCCTTTGGCCACCACGAATGTGCTGATCGACACGGCTGGCAGCTCTTTCCATCCCGTGCTGGCCGTTTACACGGGTGATTCCGTGGACCAGTTGACCGAGGTGGCCTCTTCGACCGATGACCGGGCCAACAACCTGCTGGCAAATGTGAGCTTTAACGCCATCAAGGGAACGACCTACCGGATTGCCGTGGCCGGGTTCGATGCCAAAGGTGAAGGGAACATTCGCCTGCGCGTTGCGCCGGGCGGCACGCCGGACACCCGACCTCCGCTCGTGTCCATCAGCAGCCCCATGCGTGAATCCTTGGTTACCACCGGATTGGTGACCGTGTCCGGCACCGTCAAGGAGCCTGCGACTAGCGATTCGGGAGTGTCGAACGTGTTCCTGCAAATCAACGGCGGGCCGGCCACCAATGTCACGGTTATTGGACAATCTTGGTATGGCATGGTTACGCTGCCGCCCGGCACGAATTTGGTGCAAGCCTACGCGATTGATTACGCAGGCAATCAAGGACCCGCCGATACCATCGTCGTGCGCTACATCAATCCCACCAACGATTTCTTTGCCTTTGCCACCCCGTTGCCCGGAGTGGGCGGCATCGTGACCGCCATCAATGGCCGGGCTACCGTTGAACCGGGCGAGCCATTGCACGGGGATAATGCGGGCGGGCATTCCATCTGGTACACGTGGCAGGCGCCCGCGGATGGCACCTTGACTCTGTCCACCTCGGGATCCAGTTTTGACACGCTACTGGGAATGTACATTGGCACCAATGTGACCAACTTGATAACCGTGGCGGGGAATGACGACGCCTACCAGGGGAGCAAATACAGCCAGATCAACCAACAACCCGTGATGTCGAATCAGGTTTATTACATTGCCGTGGACGGCTATGGTGGGGCGTCCGGGAATATCACGTTGCAGTATGCATTTGTCGCTCCCAAACCGGGTCAATACTATGTCTTGACGGTAACCACGACCGCCGGGGGCACGGCTTTTCCGCCCAGCGGCACCTATCCATCCAACGCTTTGGTTACTTTGACGGCTACTCCCGATTCCAATTTCGAGTTTGTGGGATGGTCGGGCACTGTGACCTCGCCCAATAACCCTTTGGCGGTGAGGATCACGCAGGATACCACCGTGACCTCGCGGTTTCGGCTCAAGGCGGCCATTGCCACCGACGATTTCGAGACTGGCAACCTGAAAAAGATCCGCTGGGGCACCTCGACGCCCAATGCCGTTTGGGTGGTTCAAACCAACAGCGCTTCGGGTGGAAAATATGCCGCGCGTTCGGCGGTGATTGAGGACAACCAGAGGAGTTCTTTGTTGATCGTTACCAACCTGCTGACCGGAGTGGGATCGTTCGATGTGCGGGTTAGTTCGGAGCCGGGTTGGGATTTCCTGGAATTCTGGCTCAACAAAACCAACCTCCTGCAGCGCTGGTCCGGCGAAGTGCCATGGACCAATTTCTTGTTCAATGTGACGGCTGGCACCAACACGATGGAGTGGATCTACGTCAAAGATGCCGGTTTTTCGTCAGCAGAAGATGCTGCCTATCTGGACAATGTGTTCCTGCCACTCAATCCGACCAACGCGGTGTTAACGGCGCCCAAGTTGTCCCTCGTCCCCATGTCCAGTGGCCACGGGCATATCGTCGTGCAGGGGCAGCCCAATCAGATGTACCGGCTAGAGGTGTCCCTCGATCTCAACGTCTGGTTGACCCTCGCTTCCGGGAGTTCAGCCTCCGGCGTGGTTCAGTTCACCGATGACTACGCAAGCAGTTATGCGCGGCGTTATTACCGGGCCGTTTCACCGTAACCACGTCTGCGGCGGGCGCGTTTGGTTCAAAATTCTTTTTGGTCTTTGACGATTGCGGCGCATGCCCTATAAACGGGCTATGTTCGAGACCTTGCCAACGCCGATATCGGCTGCGACCCGCTGTTGCGCGGTGCTGGGGTGGCCGGTGCGCCATTCCGCGTCGCCCGCCATGCAGAACGCCGGTTTAGCGGCTTTGGGGCTGGATTGGCGGTATCTGGCCTTCGAAGTCATCCCCGAAGCGTTGGGCGCGGTGATTGCCGGGGCCAAGGCGATGCGTTTTGTGGGCTTGAATCTGACGGTTCCGCACAAGTTGCGGGCGGTGGAAATGATGGATGAGTTGGATGAGTCGGCCCGGACCTGGGGAGCGGTGAACACCGTCCGGTTCGAGGCGCGTGCTGAAGACGGCGCCTGGCAGCCGCTGGGCCAATGGCCCGGGGGGCGACCGGGAGAATTGCGCGCGAAGGGATTTAACACGGATGCGGAGGCCATCGTCCGATCGATCCAGGAGGATCTGAACCTGGCATTGCGAGGCGCCGATGTGGTGTTGCTGGGCGCGGGCGGAGCCGGCCGGGTGGCGGCGCTTAAACTGGCGGCGGAAGGCGTGGCGAATCTGCATTTGATCAACCGCACGCAGGCCAAAGCCGAGCAGGTCGCGGCGGAGATACGGCAAGCGTTTCCGCAGGTGAAAGTCCATTGCGATTATCCGGCGGCGCCGGTGGATTTGCTGGTGAACGGGACCTCGCTGGGATTGCAGCCGCAGGATGCGCTGCCCCTGGATGAGCAACGATTCCCGCTATCGAAGGCGGGCGCGGTTTATGACATGATTTACCGGCCGGCGGAGACGCCTTTGCTGCGCCGGGCGAAGGCGGCCGGATGCCAGACGGCCAATGGGCTGGGCATGTTGCTCTATCAGGGCGCCAAGGCGCTGGAGCTGTGGTCGGGGCGCACGGCGCCGGTGGCGGTCATGCGAGCGGCCCTCCAAAGGAATGTTTATGGCTGATGCGCGCAGTCTGGCCCTGGTGCCATTTCATTTCTGGTCGGTGGTGTTTTTCGTTTTTGGCTCCCTGGCGGGGAGTTTTCTAAACGTCTGCATTTACCGCCTGCCGCGGGGTGAAAGCGTGGTGTGGCCGCCTTCGCATTGTCCGCACTGCAATTATCGAATTCCCTGGTATCTGAACCTGCCCTTGTTTACCTGGCTTTACCTGCGGGGACGTTGCGCCAACTGTGGGGCGCCGATCAGCTTTCGGTATTGGGCGGTGGAACTGCTGACGGCGCTGCTCTTTCTGGGCTGCTGGCTGCAGTTCGGATCGCAATCGACCTGGCAGGCCATCGCCGGCTGTGTGTTGTTGGCGGGTTTTGTGGTGGCTACCTTTATTGACTTCGAGCATTTCATTATTCCGGACGAGATTACCCTGGGGGGCATGGCGGCCGGATTTATCTTTTCGTTTGTCGCGCCGCCCATGCACGGGGTGAAGTCGGCGCCGGAATCCTTGCAGGCGAGTTTTTGGGGCATGGTCATGGGCGCGGCGGTCATTTATGCCCTGGTGAGGATTGGCAAGCTGTTGTTTGGCCGGCACACGCTGACTCTGGCGCCGGATAGCACGGTTGTTTTTACCGACACGGCGCTGCAATTGCCTGACCAGGAGATTCCGTACGGCGATTTGCTTTATCGCAAGTCCGACCGGATTCTTTTGCAGGCCAAGAAGGTCGTCCTGGGCGATCGGCAATGGGAAAATGTGGCGGTGACGTTGTCGCCGTCCCGGTTGCGCATCGGCGAGGAAGAAATGGATCCGGAGCCCGTGACGAGGATGGAGGTGACCGCCGATGCGATTGAACTCCCGCGGGAGGCGATGGGATTGGGGGACGTCAAGTTCATGGCGGCGATCGGCGCTTTCATTGGATGGCCCGGGGTGGTGTTCACCCTGCTGGTAAGTTCGGCGCTGGGGGCGGCGGTGGGGATCACCCTGATTCTCCTGCGCAAGCGGGATTGGGGGCATATCCCGTACGGTCCCTACCTGGCGGTGGCGGCGACGATTTGGATGTTTGGCGGCAACCGGCTGGTGGGATGGTGGCTGCAACTGACCCGGCCAGTGGGATGGTGAGCCTAAATCCGGCCGTTAACACAAAGTCGCAGAGCTGCAAAGCCTCAAAGCCGAGCCCGATGTTAGAGGGAATCCTCGTCGGATTCCGTCACTTTCCACTCCTGCACCCCCGCCGCCCAGGCGGGTTGCAGTTTCACCGCGAGCCGCAGG
>JADGRT010000127.1 GCA_017880715.1 Verrucomicrobiia bacterium
AAGGGCCGGAAACAAGTTTTCCGACCAGGCCGGCGCGCCAGCTCGGCGCGTGGATTCGCGCACCTCTAAATCCGGCAGTTGAAATAACCGCCAGCCAAAACCCCATTTTTCTTGCTGGATTGCCCAGGAAGTGGGCATAATGAAGATACCGGGAGATTAGCGCACTTTTTTGATGGGCTTAAACAAATAAAACAGATCAGCCTATGATTGACACCCATTTTAGCTTTCCCTTGCTCATCATTCTCACCCTCATCGCCTGCACCGCCACGGGTTACGGCGATGCGTTAACTTTGCGCACGATTGCCAAAGGCAGTTTCAGCGGGATCACCAAGGCCACGGAGGAGGTAATTAAGGACAACGCTGCCTGGGAAAAAACCTGGGCTCAACATAACCGAGATAAAAGGGCTGAGGGCAAGGTTCCCGAAATCGACTTCGCCAAGGCCATGGCGGTAGTGGTAACCATGGGACAACAACGCACCGGCGGTTATGCCATTGAGATTGTCAAGGTGGAGCCCGTCGATAAACGGCTGAAGATTTGGGTCCGACGTAAAACACCTCCGCCCGGGGCCATGCTGATCCAGACGCTCACCGTGCCATTTCATATTGTCGCTGTGCCAAAGAGTGATTTGCGTCCAGAGTTCGTGGAAATGAAAGGGGAATAGACGCGCCTCCCGTCCACTCACCAATAAGTTCCCCGGCTTCACATCTGGCTGAAGGCTAAAGGCTGAAACTCGCCCAGCGGGTGCGGGTACCAACTTCTCCAACTTTCCGCGGCTTACCGTCTTGGCGCCTGCGTTAATTCAACCGCCGTTTTTAGGTTGAATCCAGGCGGGGTAACCGTTAGCGTTGGCCATGCTTTATTCATGGTTTAAGTCTCCGAGTGTTATGATCGCCATTCTTTCACTGGCGACCTTGGGGCTCGTTGCCACATCGGCGCAATCACCGGCCGCGCCGGGAGCTGCTCCGAGCGCGCTGACGGCCGATCCGCAAGGATGGGTGGATATCATGCCGGCACCCGATCTCAAAGGCTGGTACCGCGCGCCCGTCCCGCCCACCGGTAAATTGGGCCGGGAACAGTGGCGCGTGGATACCGACAAAAAACTGCTGATCTGCGAGGGCGATGGCGGACACGACATGTTGCTGTGCGAAAAGGAATACGGCGATGTCATTTTCCATTTCGAGTTTTGTTATACCAAAATCGAAGGCAAGCAAGGCTACAATAGCGGCGCCTATGTCCGCAACTCGAAGGATGGCGCCATCTGGCATCAGGCCCAGTTTGGCGACGGCAAAGATGGTTTTCTGTTTGGCGCGACTTTGGCGGCGGAGGGTAAAAAACAAGCCTTCAACCTGGCGAAATCGATCCAGGAAACCCGGGTCAAACCCGCCGGTGAATGGAACACGTTCGAAATCGCCGCGCGCGGCAAAACGCTCACGCTGTGGGTCAATGGCGCCGTCACCTGTAAGTTCGAGAATTGCGGCTTGGAGCAGGGCCAGCTCGGACTGGAAGGCGAAGGTTACCGGATCGAATTCCGCAATTTGAAGGTAAAGGAATTGCGCTAAACCCCATTCCTTGGCGAGGTTGACGGATTACCCGGTCTTGGCCAGCAAATAGCCGATCACATCCGCCGCGCGGTACGTGTTGCCGCCGGGCTTGAGGAATCGGGCGATCTGGTCAACCTCATTGCCGGCGGTTACCAGCGCCAGTTCCTGTTCGACTTCCGAACGCATCTGGCCCAGACCGACCGTCGCCGGCAATCCGTTGCAGATGCATTTGCGTCCCTGCGTGTCGGCTGGCAGTCCGCCTTTGCGAACATAATCCTCCACCGGTTCGGCCGGGCAGCGGTAGCCCACCGTGCCATCGGACTTGCGATAGGGGTGGCGCAGATATCCCAAATCGCAAATGCGGGTTCGGGCGTTGTAGGGCGCAGCTTCGGAAAGCGATCCCTCCAGTTGGAGCACCTTGAACGGAAACCCGGTGGGCGAAGCGACCGGATCGGTGAAGACGTGAGCCGCGCCGAGGCGGCTCAATTTAAGCGCCTGTTGTTTAAGGTCCGGCCGGATGCCCGACTCTTCGCAAAACGCGAAGGCGGTTCCCACTTGAATGCCAGCCGCGCCCAACCGAAGTGCGTCGGCCAATTTTTCCGGTTGGGCATACGATCCGGCCAGCCAAAACGGCAAACCCAACGCCCTGATTTTTTCAAGATCGGGAATATCGCGCGGGCCGTAAATCGGTTCCCGGAGCTCGTTGAGCTGCATGGGCCCCCGCGGCGGCGCGTTGTGACCACCCGCGGTTTCGCCTTCAACGATGAAGCCATCGACCCGGCCGTTGGACTTGCGAGCGAGCGTCATGGCCAGGGTGGCTGAGGCGACAATGCCCAGGAACTTAGGGCGCTTGAGCTGGGGAACGCGGCCGCCACAAAAGGCCTGGGGATCAAAAGTGGTGTGGAATTCCTCGCCGGGCACCGCGCCTTCGACGTCGATCTTTAACTCGGTGGGTTCACCGTTGGCCAGGCGGTCGATCACGCCCGGAATGGATCGTGGTATGCCAGCTCCGATCAAAATATAATCGACATCGGCCAGCATGGCCCCGAACAGCGACGGCAGGGTTGGGACCTGGATTTTCTCGAGGAAATTGATGCCTACCAGTCCGTTATGGCCTTCTTTGGCCAGAAATACTTCGGCAAAATTTGCCACCACGGTCAATTCCCCGAACGGCGCAGCCGATTGAATGGTTGGTATGCTGGTGAGCTTGAACGGCGCGGTGGACGATTTGCCACCAGGAATGTAATAATCGGCCAACACCCGCTCAGCCATGCCAGGAATCGGAAAATGCTCCAAGGCATGGCGCAGTTGGCCGTCGGGATCGCCGAGTTGGAGCTGCCGGGCGATGATAACGGCAAGCGCCGTTCCGGAAACCACGCCGAGCTGCCCCAATTGCGAAACCGCCCGCGCTAATGTCCACCCGGACACCGCGACGCCCATCCCGCCCTGAATAATCACCGGATATGACATGATTGCCGTAACTGCATTGCCATCCCTGAGGAGGACGATTCGCGCAGGAAAGTCAGGAATCACCCACCGGGATGTTTCGCTGGCACCCGCTGGGGTCCGTCGGAAACCGACGCGTTGCGGTACTGTAAGCGAGCGGTCTTCTTATGGGAAGCTCGTTTACTGATCTTATTTCAAGGCGCCCCATTCAGCCGGCGAACGAATAGCGGGAGTTGACTTGCAAAACATGCAGTCTCAGAATCGGAATCCTATGAGATTCCCAATGACTTGTTGCCTCGGCGCGAGCGCGGTTTTCATCGTTTGCCTGTGGGTTGGCTTCGTGCCCCTGTTGACGGCCGCAGATTCATTTCCCGACGCCCTGTCGCTGCCGGTGCGGACGAATCTGCCGGACCCGCTGGTGACCTTCAACGGCGTGCCGGTGACCACCCGGGACGCTTGGATGAATCAGCGTCGTCCGGAATTGAAAGCGCTTTTTCAGCATTACATGTACGGCCATCTGCCGCCGGCGCCGGACCGCATCCAGGCGACCGTTGATCGCGTTAACCGGAGCCTCTTCGGAGGCAAGGCCACCCGCAAGGAAGTGACGATCCGCTTCGGCGCCACCAACGTGCCGGCGATCCATTTGCTGCTGGTGACGCCCAACCAGCGCACGAAGCCCGCGCCGGTATTCCTGGGCTTGAATTTCAACGGCAATCACACCGTGCTCGACGATCCCGGCATCGCGCTGCCAACCGGCTGGATGCCGAAAAATTCGCCCGACAGCACGAACAATCGGGCGACGGATGCCGGCCGGGGCAAGGATGCAAACGTCTGGGCCGTCGAGCAAACCATTGAGCGCGGCTACGCGGTGGCAACCTTTTACAACGGTGACGTGGAGCCGGACCGCCCCGAGGCGGCGGAGGGCATTCGCGCGCGCTATCTAACCCCGCAAGGGAACCGCTACGACTGGGGAACCATCGCCGCCTGGGCCTGGGGACTGCAGCGCGCCGTGGATTATCTGGTGACCGACCGCGACCTGGATGCCAAACGGATTGCGGTCTTCGGCCATTCGCGCAACGGCAAAACCGCGTTGGTGGCCGGAGCATTCGATGACCGCATTGCGCTGGTGATTCCGCACCAGGCCGGTTGTGGCGGCACGTCGCCCAGCCGGGGCACCATTGGCGAATCGGTCAAACGCATCAACACCAGTTTCCCGCACTGGTTCAACGCCGAGTTCAAGAAATTCAATGATCAACCCGAACGGCTGCCCTTCGATCAGCATGCCCTGATCGCGCTGGTCGCTCCGCGGCCCGTGCTGCTCTCGAATGCCACGGGCGATCAATGGTCCAACCCGAGCGGGCAATTCGAGATGCTGCAGGCGGCCGAACCGGTTTACCGGCTGCTCGGCGCGAGCGGGCTGGACGCGAAGGCCATGCCGGAAATTGGCAAGCTGGTGGACAGCCGGTTGGGATATTACATCCGTAGCGGCGTCCATTCGACCACCCCGGAGGATTGGAAAGTCTTCCTGGATTTCGCCGACCAACATTTCGGCAAGCCATGAGTCAACTGCGGCAAATCCGCAACCTGGCCTTGATTGGTTTCATGGGAACCGGCAAGTCCACCGTGGGCAGTATGGTGGCGCGGCATCTGCGTTTCCAGTATGTCGATACCGATGCGCTGATCGAATCGAGGCTGGGCCGGCCGATCAGCGCGATTTTTGCCCAGGAAGGCGAAGCGTGGTTCCGCGAACAGGAGCGCCAACTGGTGGCTGAATTCGTCACTTGCGACCCGACGGTGTTCGCCACCGGCGGTGGCCTGGCGGCAAACGAAGAAAACCTGGCCAGCTTGAAGCAGCACGCGCTGGTCGTTTGCCTGTGGGCCTCGCCCGAAACCATCTGGGAACGGGTGAAGTGCCACAGCCATCGGCCGCTGCTGCAAACCCCCGATCCCAAGGCCAGCGTCCAGCAACTCCTGGTAAAACGCATTCCCTTTTACCGGCAGGCCGATGTCTTAATCAACACCGAGCAACGCTCGCTCCGGCAGGTCGTCCAAAACGTGCTCCATCAGTTCCAAATTGCCATGACCGCCCACCCGTCCCGCCCAGGCACTCTCACGGTGCTGCTGTAAACCGCCACCGGACCGTCGCGCCATGAAATCCAGGATCAGCGCCCGCGCCCGCGAGTTGGGCTTCGACCTTTGCCGCATCACCTCGGCTGCGCCCCCAGAAACCGGAGCCGCCTTTTCAACCTGGCTGGATCAGCGCCGCTACGGAAACATGGCCTACCTGCCGCGCTCTGCCCCCCGCCGACGCGATCCCCAACGCGTGTTGCCCGGCGCCCAAAGCATCGTCTGCGTCGCGGTCAATTATGCGCTTTTCGACCCCCACAATCCCGCGCTTGGCTTATCGCCAACCCGCGATCGGAAACATGCGGACGCGACCGTCCGCGCTCCCATCGGACGCGGACAACCAAGGGGGCTCGCCGCCCGCTATGCGCAATTCGATGACTATCACGACGTGATGGGCAGCCGGCTCGAATCCCTGGTTGAATTCATCCATCAGCTCGGCGGGGCCGACACCCGATCGGCCGCCTGCGTGGACACCGGCCCGGTGTTGGAGCGCGATTTTGCCCAACGCGCCGGGATTGGCTTTGTCGGCAAGCATACGAATCTAATCAGTCGGCGCTTCGGCAACTGGTTGTTGCTCGGCGAAATCCTGACCACGCTGCCGCTGGAAGCCGATCCACCCGAGAAAAACCATTGTGGTTCATGCCTGCGTTGTCTGAAAGCCTGTCCCACGCAGGCGATTGTCGCCCCGTTTGAATTGGACGCCCGGCGATGCCTCTCGTATCTCACCATCGAGTTCAAAGGCAGCATCCCCCTGGAGTTCAGATCTGCTCTTGGCAGCCGCATTTTTGGGTGCGACATCTGCCTGGAAGTTTGTCCGTGGAACCGGTTCGCCCAAAACAGCCGCCTGATGAAACAGCACGCCCGATGCGATCTGGATCGGCCGGACTTGCGGGAGTTGCTGGCCCTGGACGAAGCGGGCTTTCAAAGCCGTTTCGCTCGCACGCCCCTGTCGCGTCCAGGGCGGCGGGGACTACTACGCAATGTCTGCGTGGCCTTGGGCAACACGGACCAGGGTGGAGCGCTGACCGCGCTGGATCGCGCCGCCCATGATCCGGGGCCGCTCATCGCGGAGCACGCCCGCTGGGCGATGGAGCAGATACAGGCCCGCCAGGCAGCCCGCGGGACGTGAGGGGGTTTCACCTTTCAGGCTCGGGAATCCTGACTCCTTGGAATAAGGTTAAAATCGTTATGCCACATGTGGACAACTTAATGTCTCATATGGGACATTAAGTTGTCCACACCGGTAGCAGCCCGGCTCAGCGGATTTCCTTGAAGGTCTTGCTGGGAAGCGCGGGCTCAGGAGCCCTGAGGCTTCAATTCCGCTCCCCTAACACCCTGGCCATCTCGATCAGGAACAAGCGGCGAATCGCGTCGTAGCCGCGATCGTTCGGATCTTCGACGTTGCCGTAATACCACCAGTGCGGATCGCGAACCTGATAGTGTTCCCTCCAGAATTGCGTGGCGTGTATGCCGTGCCCAAGAAACGCATCGTGAATGTTCACCAACTGTACATTTTTGTGTTTCTGGACGTAGCGGGTGATAATCTGATTGTAAGCTCGCAGAACTCGCAGGCAATCCTTCCACGGCGGCATGCCGGCATGCTCTGGATCCCCCACGCCGTCGGTGGGATCGTAGATGTTCGCCAGAAAGATGTGACAACCCCCGGGAAAGCGATCCGATATCTGTTGGATCATCGTTTCCAGCCTTTTTTCGAAATTGTCGATCCATGGTCGGGCCTGCTCCATCGTTGCGCCAAACATGGCGCCTTCCTGCGGCGGCATTCGGCCATAACTGTGAATAATGTCATTGCCGCCCGTGGTGATCACGATTAGCCCCAGGGTGTTCGAATCAGCCCTGCCCAGACGGGCGATCTGTCGCTCCAAATGTTCACGGGAAATGCTCCCGGACACCGCCACGTTGGTTGCCTTCAATCGCGGCAGCACCGCCGAAAGACAAAGGCCTTTCATATCCTCGAATTCATCACCGGGATTCGCCACCAATCGCGAGAAATAAGAATGTCCCGGAGTTGCGCCGAAACCGGCCGTGATGCTGTCACCGATACCCACCAGCAATACTTGGCGATCCAACCACGATTTGCCAAATGTCTCTCATGACACGCGAGGACCCGCCGGCCCCACGCCAATGGGCCAGCGATGCCAGAAATGAACATAGTGAGTGCCGCCAAAACCAAAACCAGCCCGAGGAGCATCAATCCGATCAAACGACGGCTCCTCGGGACAGTTGATGCCAAACCTACGGCTTCCTGTGAACGCATAATGAGCTAGATGATGTTAAAATGAGCACATTCAATCAAGTGAATAATAATTGCCAGGTCGGACGTTTCGCAAACCTCATCGGATCCGAGGCGAAAACTTATGTGCAAATCTTTGTCGCACCTGCAACATGAAATTGTCTTGCCCAAAGTCCGGTCAATAAACCGGAACGCGGATGTCCTTTCCGCCTTGAGGCTATGGGCTGGGGGCGCATCTCCGAATGAGGGCTCTTCAACGTGGGGCGGACCTCCTGGTC
>JADGRT010000128.1 GCA_017880715.1 Verrucomicrobiia bacterium
GGATTATTCCCGGGTGAACACCATGCTCGTCGAGTTGAAAAAGATGAAGGCGAATAATCCCCTGGAGCTTCGCAAAGCCATCCCCGTCACCTATCAAGCTGACATTGAGTTCACCGAACTGTTGAACCGGGTGAATATGGCCGAGCAGCAGCTCGCCACCTTGCTTAAGGATCGAACCGAAAATCACCCGGATGTCCAGCGCGTTACCAGTTTGTTGAAAACGGTCAACCAGCAGATCGATAATAAGATCGATGGCATTCTGTCGGGTCTGGAAGTAAAGGTCGCCTCCTTGAAATCTCAAGCGGCGTGGGCGACTAAGGACCTGACCAACGCCCGAAAACAGGATGTGGATAATGCCAAGAAAAACCGTCCCTACTATGTCAAGAAGCGCGACCTGGAGAACGAGCAGCGAATCCGTGACGCCTTGATGATGAAGATCATGACCGAAACCGTGGAGAAGGAATTGCCTCGCGGCTCGATTGTCGAAGTGACCGACACAGCCGAACCCGGCCTGCGCCCGGTTCGTCCTAATATCCCGCTGAATATTGTCCTGGGCGTGATGGTGGGTTTGGTCGTGGGCCTGGGCTTGGCGTTCTTCATTGAATACCTCGATACCAGCGTGAAGACCATCGATGACGTGGAGCACGCCCTGAATGCGGCCGTCCTGGGCGTCATTCCCCAGAATGTCGGCTTGTTGATGGATGAAGGCCCGGAGAGTCCGCATGCCGAGGCTTACCGGGTGCTGCGCACCAACCTGCTCTTTTCGCGCAAGAACCCGCAATTGAACACGTTGACCGTCATCAGCGGCGGCGCCGCCGAAGGAAAGTCCACGACGATCTTCAATCTGGCCACGATTTTTGCGCAAGCCGGCCAGCGCATCCTGGTGGTCGATTCCGACTTGCGCCGCCCCAGCCTGCACAAATTCCTGAAAATCACGAATTCCATCGGGTTGACCAATTACCTGCTGAAACAGAACACTCTGGAGGAGGTCATCCAAACCTCCAAAATTCCCTCGCTCGATTTCCTGCCCAGCGGCAAGCTGCCCAGCAGCGCCATGGGCATTTTGAACTCGGTGCGCATGAAGGAATTCATCAACGAGGTCAGTCGCCGTTACGATTTCGTCTTCTTCGATTCGCCGCCCATCATGGGCGTCAGCGACGCTTCCGTGCTGGCCAGCCTGGTGAGCATGGTGTTGCTGGTGGTGCAGTATCGCAAGTATCCGCAAGCCATGACGGTGCGCGCCAAACAGATGGTGGAAAAGGTCGGGGGCAATCTGCTGGGCGTGGTGCTGAACAACATCAACATCTCGCAGGATTCCTACTACTACTATTACAGCGGTTATTATTACGACTATTACTCCAAGCACGACGATGACAAGTCGGCCGGGAAATCCGCCAGCGACGACGGGAAATCCGCGAAAGACCAGTCCAAGTTGGAAATCAAACAGAAATATTGATTGCCGTACCTAACTCCATTTGTTTAGTTTGTGATTATGAATGTGCTGGTTTCGATGGTAAGAGGCGCGACGGTGCGCGTGGTCCTGCTGCTGGCTGTCCTGCTGTCGGGAGGCTGCGGCGCCTTTCGTGGCGGCGGTCCCGGCGCGGCCGTTCCGGCGGTCGGAACCAACTCCTTGGACGCCGCCTCCAGCAGCACCGGTTATCTGCGCGTGGACGACATGGTGACCGTGGCCTTTTCCGGCGTGGCGGACCCGCCGGAAAAACATGAGGAGCGCATCAAGGAAGATGGCACCATCACCCTGCAATGGGTGGAGGCAATCAAAGCCGAGGGCAAAACGGCAGGGCAATTGCAGGAAATCATTCAGGCGCTCTATGTGCCGAAATACTTCCAGCGGTTAACGGTGACGGTCCTGACCGAGAATCGGTTCTTCTACGTTTCCGGCGAGGTTAAGTTGCCCAGCCGGATCTCTTACGTGGGCGAGATGTCGGTTTTAAAAGCCATTGCCTCGGCCGGTGGTTTCACGGATTTTGCCCAGAAAACCAAGGTTCAGTTGTCACGCCCCGACGGCAAGGTGGTTATCGTCAATGGCACCAAGGCACTGGAGAATCCGTCTTTGGATTTGGCGGTTTCGCCCGGAGACAAAATCCATGTGCCGCGGCGTCTCTGGTAAATGATCCAGCTCCAGGTTATTTCGGGCAAACAGGCGGGCACGATAAGCGTGGCCCGCCGTTTTCCTTTCCGCGTTGGCCGTTCTGCCGCCGCCGACCTGCGGTTGGAAGATGCGGGCGTGTGGGACCAGCATGCCCTGCTGGAACTGAAGCGGCCGGAGGGCGTGTGGATCCAGGTGCACGAAAATGCCCTGGCGACCCTCAACGGCAGGAGGCTGCAATGCTCATGGCTGCGGCCAGGCGATCTGTTGGAAATGGGCGCCGTAAAGCTGCGGATCTCCCTGAGCGAAACCCGGCAGCAGAGCTTGAAAGGCCGGGAGTTTCTCACCTGGCTGTTTTTGATCCTATTATGCCTCGGTCAGGTCGCACTCATCTATTGGCTAAAGCCTTGAAGGTGCGCATCTCACTTTTTTCGGAGCGCGGACATTCCTGTCCGCTTGGGCGTTGACCGGAACGAAGAGGCGGACAAGAATGTCCGCGCTCCAGATCACCAAGGTATTGGGTGTCGGAAAAAAGTGCGATGCGCACCTTGCAAAACTGGCATTCCAGGCTTGCATTCGGAGTTTTCACCGGTAAGGTTCACGGTTCGCGCTTTCTATGGGGCGGGATATCGATTAAGTTACTGACAAGTTTTTATGGCAACAGCAAACGACATTCGCAAGGGCATGGCGATTAGCTACAACGGCGACGTCGCCGTGGTGCTCGACACGCAGCATCGCACGCCGGGCAATCTGCGCGCCTTCGTGCAGGCCAGCATCCGCAGCATCAAGACGGGCAAGTCCTCCGACGTGCGGTTCAGTTCCACCGAAAAAATCGAGGTGGTTCCGTTGGCCATGCGCAAGATGGAATTCAGCTACAAGGACGGCGAGGATTACGTTTTTTCCGATCCGGATACCTTCGAAACCGTCAGCGTGCCGCCGGAAATTGTCGGCGACGGCAAGCATTATCTGGTCGAGAACGCGTTGGTGACCATCACTTTCATCGAAGAAAAAGTGGTGGCCTTGGAAGTGCCGCCCAGCGTGGTGCTGACCGTGGCCGATGCTCCCGATGGCATTCGCGGCGATTCGGCGAACAATGTTCAGAAGCCGGTGGTGATGGAAACCGGCATTACCGTCCAGGCGCCTCTGTTCATCAAAACCGGGGAAAAGCTCAAGATCGACACCCGCACCGGCAAATATATGGAGCGGGCCTGAGAACCGCAGTCATTGGTTTTTCACCAAAAGGGTTCGCCGACCACATCGTCCGCGAACCCTTTTTTCGTGACAAAGACGGTCCGGATTGGGCACTTTTGCGTAAACCTATGACTGATAATGCCGCGCTGGTTGCCCTGGCGCATGACTTCCGCCAACGGTCAGGCGAATTTTCCAAACACCAGGTGGTGGTCGGCTTCGATGGGTTCGTGGACGAGATGATTTCGGTGGTGGCCGAACGGCACGGCCTCGACCGGTGGACGCCTGTCAAAGATATCGCCACCTTGGGAGCGCTCATCATCGCCGCCGCCGGCCGCAGCACCCTGCGGGAAATCATCATTCATCGCGCCGATCCCGGCGGCTGCGCCGTTAATCTGGGTGACGGTCTTCTGGGGTTGGGTGTCGCCCTGGACTGTTTTGCCACGCTGGGCCAGCCACGGCACGCCGCCTTCGAGGCTTTTGCCGCCCAATGCCGCACTTGCTGCTCCTGGGGACGCGAACCGGGTCGCACCCTGGCCTTCGAGTTTACCGATGGAAAACTCCTTTTTAGTTCGGTGGCGCCACTGGCCGAATTCGATTGCGCCCTGCTGAGCAAGGTCCTTTCGGATGGTGTCTATGCCCGGGCTTGCGCCCAAGCCCAACTTATCGCCATCACCGATTGGACGCTGTATCCGCACATGACGGAATGTTGGCGCAAACTTCAAGCCGAGGTGTATGACCGCCTGAAACAACGTCCCTTTTTCTTCATTGACCTGGTCAATCCGGCCGGCCGCAGTGAGGCCGATGTCAAAGAAATGCTGGCCACGCTCCCCGGCTTCGAAACCGCCGGGCCCACCGTGCTGGGGCTTAACGGCGCGGAAGCGAACCTGCTGGCGCGTGTCCTGGGACTGCCCGAGGTCGAAGAGGAGATGCCGGCCTTGCAAGCGCAAGCCGCGGCGCTTCGTCGGAAGCTGGGCATTAGTCAGGTGGTAACCCACAGCGTCAAACTGGCGGTCAGGGCCGATGCGACTGGCGCTTGCGGCGTCGAGGGACCCTTCTGCGCCAATCCGAAAAAAAGCACCGGCGCCGGCGACCGTTTCAACGCCGGGTATGGTGGCGGTTTAATGTTGGGATTGGCTCCCGAGGCGTGCCTGCTTTTGGGTTGCGCGGCTTCGGGTTTTTTCGTGCGCCAGGCGCGCAGCGCCCGGGCAGGTGAACTGGCGGATTTCATTGCGGCTTGGGCCGGAGCGCGGATGCCCACATCCGCGTGAAGTCAGGCGCAACGGTTCGAACGCGCGGATGAAGGCATCCGCGCTCCTTTGGTTGCGGCTGGGTCGCGCTGGGTTAACCGCCGGATTTAGGCTGAAATTGTCCTAATCCTCCGGCTCGAGCCCCGGACGGAACCGATATTTTTTGGCCAGGGCCAGCGTGGCATTGAGCGATTTGATAGCGCCGGGTCCGGCGGGATCGAGGATTGCGACCGCGGCGGCGCACACGCCCGCTTCGAGACAGCGCGCCAGTTCCCAGCCTTCGTGGAGACCCAACAGCGCTCCCGCGTTGAAAACGTCGCCGGCAACCGAACGATTGACGATCGCGGTGACCGGCAATTTCAAAGACGGTTTCCAGACATCTTCGCCTTTTCGCGTGCGGGCGAAACTGCCTTCGGGGAAATGAATGATGACCAGTTCGCGCACCCCCATTTGCAGCAGGGCGCCCGCCGCGTGACGCAACGCCACGGTTTCAAGCTGGCCACCGGGCTGGCGGGTCTTGAAACCGGCGATCTTGCCGGCTTCCATTTCGTCCAGCAGACAGTAATCGGTGTATTTCAACGCCGTGGTAACCATGCGGGAGAAACGTTCGCTATCCTCGAATATCAGGTCGAAACTGGTTTTCAACCCGGCCGCTTGCGCCTTGGCGAGCAGCGCTGCCGCGCGCGTGCCAAATTTCTTGTCCTCGGCATCCATTCCGGCCAGCGCCAGCAGCGACCCCAGATGGAAATGGCGCGCCTTGATCCGGGTAAAATCCAAATCCTCACCCTGCCATGCGCCGGCGGCGCCGGCGTGTTGCAGCGTGAGACATCGACCGGACTTCTGTTCCACCAACAGGTCGCGCGAAGCGGTTGCGTGCGCCGCATCGATCCGCAAAAAATGAGTGTCGATCCTGGCCTGGCGGCATTCATCCAGCAAGGCTTGACCCGCCGGGTCTTTCCCCACCGATCCAGCTCCATAAAGCGGGAACGGCACGCCCAGTCGGCTCAAAGATAAAAGAATATTACGGGCCGCGCCGCCGGGATGGCTGACCTGCTCCCGAATAGGCGTGACGCTTCCCGGATGAGGGAAAGCGTCCAGTTGTTTGATGGTGTCGGCCGACCAGCTTCCCCCCGCCAGAAGCCCGGAACGCGGAGTGGGTGGTTTTGTTTTCATGGAGTCCTGCGCATCGTCTGTCATTAAAGCCGTAAACGGGACATCATTACAAGTCTTATCAACCAGCCCACCCCCCGGGGCGGGTTTCGTTTTTCGCGAAGCGCGGATCGGTTTTATACCTCCACGGATTGTCCGGAGCCGGGTGCCACGATTCGGATTTTGGGATGGCGGGCGCGAAGGTTCTCGGCAAACCAGCGCCGGGAATCGTCGCTGCCATGACCCAGCACGACGGTGCTCGGTCCCACCCGTTCCACAAAATCCAGCAGGTCTTCCCGGTGAGCGTGCGCGGTCAGATCGAAATGCTCGACTTCGCAGCGACGCGTCACCTCTCCCCCCTGGTCGCTGAAATGGAACGTTTGGCCCAGCGCCGCGATTTTGAGGCGCCCGCCCGGGGTTTCCGGATCGGCGTAACCCACGAAGAATATCGACTGTTTTTCATCGCCAATCATGCGCAAGGCCAGATTGTGCGCGGCGGTGTTCTCGCTCATCATACCCGCGGTGAGCACAAAAAGCCGCCCCCCCGACAGTTTGATTTTGTTGACCTCGCCCTGCTCCAGAACCACCAGGTTCAGAGCTTCGGTCAGCTTCAAATTGCTGTGCTGGCGGTGGGTTCGGTTGGCCTCCAAATCGTATATTTCGGTGAAAACCCGCCCTAACCCGCCGATATAGACCGGTTGTTTCTTGATTTTGCCAGCGTCCATGAGCAGCGCCAGCAGGGCCAGAATCTCCTGCGTGCGCCCCATCGCAAAGGACGGAATCAGGACGCAGCCTTTGCGTTTCATCACGCGGTGAATGGATTCGGCCAGACGATCGATTTCCTTTTCACGGCTGAAACCGGCCGGCTGGGAGCGGTCGCCGCGAGTGGTTTCGATCAGGAGCACGTCCGCCTTGACGTCCTCGAAGCGCGCGCCTTTCAGAATGGTCTGGTTGTGGAAACAAACGTCGCCGGTGTAAAACAACGTTTCCTTGGGTCCGCGCACCATCAGGCCGGCCGAACCCAGCGTGTGGCCGGCGTCGAAAAATTCCAGGGTCGGCGAGGAAAGCCCCGCCCGGGTTTTGTGAAAAGCGGCCCACTCGATTTCCCGGTTGTATTTGAAACCCTGGAACTGCGGCGCCAGTTCATCCACTTCGTCGTGAGTGAATAAAGGATAGTCGGGAATCCCGAGCTCCTCGCGCTGCCGTTTCATGACATTGACCGAATTGTGCAGCACGCGCTCGATCAGAAAATAGCTTAGCTCGCTCATGAGCACGTGCGCCTGCGGGAAATGTTGCAGGGCCACGGGCACGGAGCCGACGTGGTCGTGGTGACAATGAGAAATGGCGATGGCATCCAGCTCCTGTCCGGCGATGAGCTTAAACAGGGGCAGGCCGGCGCGGCCCTCCTGCTTCGGGTGAACTCCCGAATCCATCAGCAACCGGTGTCCGTCCATCTCCACCACCCAGGCGCTGGCGCCAATATCGTTGCCCGGGTTCAAATTCAAAATGCGCATCGGTCTAGTAGGCCAAGAAAACCCGGTTGAAGCCAGGTAAAAACCGGCAAAAGATTTCGGTTTCCCGGGAACGCGGGGAACGTTAGGCTCCCCGGGTGGCCTGCCTTTGTCCCTCGGTGACGGGTTCATGATGGCCCGTGCGGAAACCCCGGATTCTGGCCTGCCGTTGTTTATGAACCAATTGTCATTCAACGAGTTACATAGGACAACTAAGGCCAAGCGTTAGCATATTGAACCAGGCATTACCCAGCTCATGAAAGTGCCGCTGCCAACCGTGCTCACCTTGCAGCCACCAAATATTAGCTGGGGTGACAAGAGGGTTACTAAGGCTGATCGGGCAGCGTAATTGCGATGGCTCCGGACTGATTCAGGTTCGCATCGAATACAACCGAGTGCACTCCGCCTTTCGCTGTCAGCCGCTGATCGGT
>JADGRT010000129.1 GCA_017880715.1 Verrucomicrobiia bacterium
GTCAACACCTGCTTCTCGGCCATCCCCTTGGGATACATAGATTTTCGAAGCGAGGGGCCGATTTCGGAAGGGAAAGCTGCGTCCAGCCGCAGCACGCCATAACAACATCTGCTTAAGCCAGCCACGCCCGCTTGCGCTTCTCGGTATTTTGCAGAACTTCGTTGATAATGGCGGCGTCTTGCGCAATTTGGAAGTCGAACACGCCCACCGCGGCAAAATCCGCGCCATTCTCGAAGGCATGGCGGAAACCGGCCCGCGGGTGGATGGCGCCGGCCGCCAGGACTTTGTAGGCGATCCAGGGCCGCTTTATGGTGGCCATGTACCGGATCGTTTCCTCCGGATCCAGGCACCAGTAATTGTCCGCCGCGTAGTTGTCAATGACCTCTTTCATCTGGTCCGGACGCCGCTTGGACCAATAATTATCGCTGTGCAGTGTCTTCATGTAGAAATCCGGCGCGATGCCAGCCTCCTCCACCGTTCGAACGGTCCGCAACTCATGTCCCGCCACGCCGGAAATCAGACCCGTGTCCTTGATGATGGCGATCAACTCGCCAACCCGCTTCACGTGGCCGTTGCGCACCCAGTCGTCACCCATATTGCCAAGGAGAAAGATTCCGACGGCTCCCGCCTTCTGCGCCTGTTGAACCGGGGTCTTGAGATCCCCATCATCGGGGCCTATTTGGGCCAGGTACTGGATGCGCCCGCCGCGTTCGCGATATTTTTCGTAAATGGCCATCGCGCGGGTGTCGGAAGGATTAAGGATCATGGTATTGATGCCGTGTTGCTCGCTCAGCGACCAGGTTTCCATGATCTTTTCGTCGGTAAAATAATGTCGGAGCAACGTTGAGGAGTAGATCAAGTCACGGCTGTGGGCGTACCCGCTAATCAGGTTGCCGCCACAAATGAGCCGGCTGATCTTCACGTTGCCAATGGCCCCCGTGGCAATCGTAACTTTGGCCGTTGCGGTGGCCGGCACGGCTGGTTCACCGCTCTGTTGCGCGGCCAGCGCATATTCTTCGAGACTCGTAATCAGCGGGGCGGCGAGCGTCGCCACCATCGATTTCTTAAGGAAATTTCTTCGGCTAGGATTAGTTTTCATACATTTCGGCGTAATTGAATATAGCTTTTCTACCAGAGACTTAGATTGACCGTCCATCACATACTTAAATGTCGCGGCCTGGGGGGGTTTTCGGAGCACAGACATTCCTGTCCAATGCCGCTAGGATTTCGTCATCCCGGCGGGATGGTTGAGAATAGCCCGGCGTTTCAACGCCGGGACCGTGTTCCGGGTACGCCAAGTCCCGAAGGGACGGCTGAGAATCACCAACTCAGACGTCCCTGCGGGACTCAACCGTTGCTGCGTCCGCACCCGGCGTTGAAACGCCGGGCTATTTTCAAGAGTCCCTGCGGGACAAAAACATGGCCCCCAGGCGGCCCCTAAAGCTCAATTCCTAGTGGCATTGGACAGGAATGTCCGCGCTCCATAAGCACAAACTTAAACGAGGCGAACACGCGGACGAGCGCGCTCCACGAAGGTCGGCGCTCCGAGACAAAACCGGAGCAAAACCGCTATTGATCGGGTTTACCGACCAAAACCACCTCCACGGTCTCCGTCTCATGCGGCACGGTCAAAAACAGGCGGTGGCGGGCCGCGTCCCACCACCAGCCAGGGTCCCGACGGACCGGCGATTGGGACTCGGGCAATCCGACACCCGCAACCCGGACCTCGCGAGGCTTGAAGCCAACCACCAGGGAATGACTCGGTTCGCCGCGAAAGAATCGCAGTTGAAATTGCACCGTGTTATCCCGGAAACGGGCTTGCTCGATGGCGGCTCCGGAGCTGATCACCCACTCCCCCTGCCCGCCCGTTAAGCGGATGGTTTTGATGTCCGGATCGAATCCCTTGAGCGCCAGCAAATTGACCAGAATGTCCTCGGGATTAATAAAGGCCGGATTCCGCTTTTCGAATTGCGAAATGCTGTCGGGATAACTCCCCACCCGGTCGCCTTCGCTGTATTGCTGGTACATGGCGCTTACCGCGATCGACTCCGCCACCCGCCGCCACTCTTCGGGTCGAAAATTCAACCTCACCGGCAAGGGCGAGGCGTCCGCAGTCAGCGGCGTACGTTCCAGTTGCCCGGCCAAATGCTGAAGCTGATAGGCATAAACCAGACCGCACCACTGCACCGGCGTGGCCAGCCACGTATGCGTGTAAAAAGTGCTGCCCAACACCGGAATCGTCGCCCCGAGCATCATGGGCTTGTCCGGCAGGGTCCAATGGTAAATAAAGGGCAAACCACTCTCCGCCCAATAGACGGCGTCCTGCAACCAGCGCGCATGGCCGGTTGCGCGATACCCGTCCAAATACGCCGCCACCGCCCAACCCGCGGGCAGGATATCGGGTTCGTACATGGGACATTCCCAGGTTTGCCCGCCGCGCGGCACCCGGAAACGCTCCATGAAGGCCAGCGCCTTTTCGCCCGCCGCCAGCGCCGACCGATCGCCGGTCACCCGCGCATATCGAAGCAGCGTGGCGGCTGGCTGCGCGTTGATGCCCAGGACCGAATCGCCCGCTTGTCCCAGGCTCTGCTGGTCTGCATTTGCCGGATGGAAAAGCCATCCACCCTCCGCGGATTGACTCCGGATCAATTGTTGGATCTGGGGTTCCAAGGCGTTCAAGGCCTCGGGCAAATAACCGTAAAGGAACGGCAACTCCCAGCGCATGATGTGGCAGTTGGCGGAAGAAACCAACCCGGCCGCGCCGCCCTCCCGCAGCATGTTCTTGACCGCCAGATCCACTCGCTCACGCGCCAAACGCTTGCCTTCCTGATCCTGCGTCACCGCGCTGTCCATCCATAGCAAGGCCGCGAATCCGGGCGCGTGGCTGCCTGGCCAGTCGATGCAATGCCGCCATTTTTCGTTCGGAGCGTCCCACACCGTTTTCAAAAAACCCTGGCGGCAAACCGCTAATTCCTCTTCAAACGAGCGCGGCCAGGCATGGGGCTGCGGCAGGCCGCCCGATTGACTATACCATTCCCGCACCGCGGCGTTGACAGGTCCGGGGGTTAAAATCACGCCCGCCTGCAACTGGATTCTCTGCCCGGCCTTCATCCGATACGGCACGGTGGCGCGATCGGCGTTTTCGGCGACAAAATCGGGGACCGACGGCAGGAACAAAGCCAGCCGATGGTTGCGCATGCCTTCATCGAAATTGGGCGACGCAAACCGGGCCGACGGGAACGCATGAATGCCATCCCACTTCTGCATCGGATCCCAAAACAAAGCCACCGTCATGGGCTCATTCGTGGTGGCCGGCGCGAACGCCGCATCCTTCAGGGAGTCCGGACTGAAGAACCGGCCGGCCTGATCCGGAGCAGCCGCGCTGTTGTCTCCCACTGAAACCGCCATCAGCGGCAGCGTAATTTTGTAGGGATGCGGCGTGCGACGGTCGGCCAGATTGGACGAAAAATCGCGAGGATTGGAGGACCGTTCTCCGCCGTAGAGGCATTCGAGTCCCGGGAAAAGCCCCCAGGTTTTGGCCTCGCCGGTCGTGCCTTCCCCCACGTAAATATTAGGTCCCCATAAAGCTTTAACCCGGCGCTCGGCCGATGCCTTCCAAACATATTGCAGACGCGCAATCGGGCGGTTGGTTTCCAGCCAGATGCGCAACCGGAATTCCCAGGCGACGCCATCCGGATCACGCGGGGTGGCGGCCAGTTCGATGGCCGTGGGACGATCCACCCGCAACTCAATTCGATGGGTATGATTAATGACCCACTCAGGTTCCAACGGGGTCAGGCGAGAAACTGACGGGGACGCCTTCGCCGGGGTTTTCTGCACCTCGGAAGTTTCGACACGCGCCGGCAGCGAAGCGAGCAATTTCAACTGCGTCGGCCGTACTTCCCAATCCAAATCCCCTGCCCGGGTTTCCAGCAACGCCCGAAACAGCGGCCGCCACACCCCGGTTAGCACCCAGCGATTGTTCTGCCGGCCAAATAACTGAACGTAGGCTATCCCCTCGCCGGTTCGAACAAACTCCAGTCGCACCTGATCGTTCTCCAGAACTTGGGTGCGCCCGGGATCGGCGGGGGGAAAAACCTCGAAGGTGGCCGTTTTAATCTGCGGCGTGTCCTGGCCGCTCACCCGCAACTGGGCTTGCGCTCGCTGTATTTTGGGTTGTCGCGGAGCCGTCCATGGAAATTCTTCGACGCGGGTTTCGCCTGGCGCCATGGCTGGGAGGGATCGCGCCGCTGGAGTTTCGTTCTCAACCTGCACCAAAACCTGCGCCACACCGGAGGCCAGTTGCCCGCGGCCCTCGTTTTTAACCCGCACTCGAATCGGCAGCGGTTCGCCGGTTATCGGCACCGCCCGGGTAACGGAAAGCTGCTCCAGAACGGGTTGTGCCGGGTACGGCGCCACGAACGTTTCTTTAACCGCATCGCGTGGTTCCCAACTCACGGCGGCAGCTTCCGCAAAGGAAAAATCGAGTACCACCCACTGGTTCGACTCGGAAGTCGCCGGGGAAGCGGATTCCTGCCATTCCACAATCCTGCCATCGCCATCGGGTTTTAACCGCACTTTCAATTGACTGCCAGGGCGGTAATTCAAGGCCAACGCCCCCACCGCAATCTGTGTCTGACTGGTTTGAATCGGAGCGGCATCTTGAAAAAGCAAAACGCGGGGGCTGCCCCATACCGACCAGTCGTGCGACGTGTTGCGCATGGCCTCGGTCAGCAATCCCAGTTGCACCTCGCGCCCCGCGCAGGCCGTCAGATCGACCGCGCAAGCTTGCCAGCGACAGGTCCGCCATTCCTGGGCAAATACCCGCGCGCCCGCCAATTCCACCACAAAACGAACGCCATCCTCGCCCCGATCAAAACGCGCGCCATCGACGATGCCGATGTCAAAAGCCAGCAACAGCACTTCACCCTTTTTAACCTCCGGCAAACGAACCCGGTAATCCACCCGCGCCGGTCGATCGCTAACCAGCGGATGCTCGTAAAGTCCATCCTGCGCGACGCCACCGCATTGGGACGGCCTCTGCACCTGGCAGGAGAGCGAATCCTTGACCGACGAAGGATCGAACGCCGCGAGCAAATCGACAACCACGCTGACTCGCGGAACCGGCTGAGCCGAAAAGGCAATGGTCGCCCACCCCAAACTAAAGGCAACAACACAACCGGCGACCGAAACCAGGTTTCTTAAAAAATCTATCAACCCTCTCATATAAGCAGGTGCTTCCATGTGTTCTTAATACTCCAATTACCCGGATAGGGATAGATTCCATCATAGACAGTCTTGACTTGATTGGATTTCTTCGCGGCCGTCAAAGCTTTTCCAGCCAATGACCCCGCGTCGGGGCAACTCCTTTTTTCGTAGCATCCGGCGTGAGCCGGATCATTTTTCGCTAACCCGGATGAGACCCAAACCGGTGACCCTCGAACACACAACCTTGAACGCCGCACAGCGAACCTCCAAAAAACCGTAGGAGACGACGTCAGGAGTCTCTAACTTCGATACGCGGCGCCGGACTCGGAAGTTTGAGCCGACTCACGTCGGCGGCTACGTTTTTGAGGCGCGGCCAGCTTGCCGCTTTTGCAGCCCCGGCCTGATGAAAGCCAACCCGAACGCCGCTGACTTGGAAATCCAGAAAAACATCTGCTCCGGAACGTTGGGCCTAACAACTTGCATACACCTACCTTTGCAGTATTGTGTGTATGCCATGAAACGTACGAACATTGTTTTAGACGAGAAGCTGGTCAGTGCTGGGCTTAAGCTTACTGGCCTTAAAACGCAAAAGAACTTGGTCCATCACGCCCTGCAACAACTTGTTCGCCGGGAGCAGCAACTTAATATCCTAAGTTTGAAAGGAAAGGTGAACTGGGAAGGCGATCTGGAACGGATGCGGAAGGGGCGGATGCCGTGAAAGTCCTCGTCGATTCCACGGTCTGGATCGATTTCTTCAAAAATCGACCGTCACCCAAAACCGTCCTTCTGGAACAACTCATTTTGAATCGCGAAGACATCTGTATTTGCGGCTTTATTCTTACCGAGGTTCTGCAAGGAATACGGGATGAAAAGCAGTATGTTACTACAAAGCTGCAGTTCTCCCAACTTCTTTATTTAGAGGAAGATCGATCCACCTTTGAGCTAGGGGCGACCCTTTACCGCGAGCTTCGTAAGCGAGGCATTACCATACGTAATTCGATTGATTGTCTGATTGCGGGCCTGGTACTCCAGCAGGGTGTTTATTTTTTGGAGTCTGATCGTGATTACTCGTTTATCGATCAGCATTACCCACTGCATCGTCTATGAACGCCCAACCCCCGTCATGCCCGCGGGGTCAATATCGAGAAAGCGTCAATGGGCGTACAAAGGCTAGCCATAAATATTTGAAATATCGACCGCGGTTATCCGCGTGATCCGCGGTTAAATTTCTGAGAGATATTTTTGCGAGATTTGCCGCGATAGAATCTAACCATGATAAAAACAACGGTTCTTTTCCAATCTCGGCCGGCATTCGGGCTAACGGGCGATGGTTTTGTCTTCGAGGCGATACAAATGCGTCCTGGTGCGGACCATGAAGGCCCCGCCGGTCACCGCAGGCGTGGCCATCAACCGGTCTTCGAGTTGGTTCGTAGCGAGGATGTGAAACTCCCGCCCCGGTTGAATAACCGTCGTCACGGCTTTTTCACTGAAAAAATAGATCCGGCCCGCCCCATAAATCGGCGAGGCGGAATGCTTGCCTTTCAGCGATTCTTTCCAAACCGTGTGGCCGGTCTTCGCCTCGAGGCACAGCGCGTATCCCTGATCGTTCACGCCGTAAAGCAACTCGCCCACCAGCAAAAGGGAGGCGGTCGCCGGCATATCCTTGGTGAGCTTCCAGACGACGTGCGTCTCGGTCACCTCGCCCTGGCCATCGGGCCGCACCGCCCATAATTCCGGCCGCTCGTAATCATTGATGACATATAGCAGTCCGCCGCCAAAGATCGGGCGCGGAGTGATCGACCAGCCGGAGTACCGGACCTTCCATAGTTCCTGGCCGGTCAACGGATCGTAGGCCATCATCGCCTTGGCGCCGGGACTGAACAATTGGAACCGCCCGCCGACCTCGATAATGATGGGCGTGCAGAACGCCTTGCGGCAATTAATCGGAAACGGGCTGTAATCCACCGAGCGATTCGTTTTCCAAACGGTTTTGCCAGTGGCTTTGTCCAGCGCCACCACGTATTGCACGTCCCGGCCATCCACGGTAAACACCAGCAGATTGCCGTGGAGCATGGGCGAGGCGCCAGGACCTTCATGATGATCGCAATTCAAATCGCGCCGGGTCCACAGCCTGGCGCCGGTCTTCGTATCCAAACAAGCGGTGCCGTACGTGCCGTAATGCACATACACACGGCCCGCTTCGATGACGGGCGTCGGCGAGGCATAACTATTGACGCTGGCCACGTGCTCGGGTTTTTCGGTGTCGAATACTTTGATGTCATGCACCACCTTGCCGGTGTCGCGATCCACGCAAACCGCGAACTGTTGTTGGCCATCCTCGGTGGCGGTGGTCACCCAGATTTGTTGATCCCAGACGACGGGCGAGTACCAGCCGAGATCGTGAATCGGCGTTTTCCAAACGACG
>JADGRT010000130.1 GCA_017880715.1 Verrucomicrobiia bacterium
CAATGGTTCACACCCGGACGATGCGCAACTCAAAGTCCTTTGTTCGATCCGGCCAATCTGCGAGTTGCAGGGCCACGTGTGGGGCAGCGGTCAAGCCCGGAATTCGGAATCCTATTCATTCGGGATTCGGTTTGTCGTTTCACACGTTGCACACTCAAAACTTAGCCGACCTTAAAAACTTGTACCCATTTGCACCCGCAAACGCCAACAAACGCCAACAAATGGCCACAAAAGTCGCATTGCTACGGTTTCGAAAAACATTCACAAGTCCTTAATCCAAAACGAACTACTTCCTAATACCGGCGCTTTAGGCGCGGGATCAGGAGTCCTGAGCCTGGAAAAGCGCAACTTATGGGATGCTGACAGACAAGGAATTGAATAATATGTTCTAATGATGCCATCCACCTGAAAAAGCCTCGCTAATTTTACTTGCGGAAACCGGGTTCCCTGGGAAAGCGAAAAAGTAAAAAATACGTTGAACCGGGCGCAAATCGTGGTAGGTAATGGCGGATTGGGATGATGCAGGGTGTTAATTGGAAAACGATGAATAGCGAGAAACAACGCGCCGGATTGCCGCCCAAACAGGGCTTGTACGATCCGCAGTTTGAGCACGATGCCTGCGGGGTCGGATTCGTGGTGAACATGAAGGGCCGCAAATCGCATCAGATCGTGCAGCAGGCGCTTACCATCCTGCTGAACCTTCGGCATCGCGGCGCCTGCGGTTGTGAAGCCAATACCGGCGACGGCGCCGGCATCCTGCTGCAAATGCCGCACGCCTTTCTGCAACAGGCGTGCGCCGAGGCCAATATCGCCCTGCCGGGACCCGCCGAATACGGCTGTGGCAACGTGTTTCTGCCCATGGATCCCGCGGACCGTAGCCGATGCCAAACGGTTTTTGAAGCCATCGTCAAAGAAGAAGGCCAGCCTTTCCTCGGCTGGCGCGATGTGCCAATCAACGATGCCTCCCTGGGCCAGACAGCCCGGAATGCCGAACCGACGCTGCGCCAGGTCTTCATCGGCCGCCCTTCCAGGATGTCTGACGACCTGGCCTTCGAGCGCAAGTTGTACGTCATTCGCCGCCGCGCCGAAAAAGCCATCCGCTATGGCGGGTTGAAGGGCGCCAGCGATTTCTACATCCTCAGCCTCTCGGCAAAAACCCTGGTGTATAAAGGCATGTTGCTTTCGGAACAGTTGGAAGCCTTTTACCCGGAGCTCGCCGACCCCGCCATGGAAAGCGCCCTGGCCCTGGTCCACTCGCGTTTCAGCACCAACACCTTCCCGAGTTGGGACCGCGCCCACCCCTATCGTTACGTGGCGCACAACGGCGAGATCAACACCCTGCGCGGCAATATCAACTGGATGCATGCGCGCCAGGCGATTTTCGAATCCAGCCTCTTTGGCGACGACCTGCCCAAAATCCTGCCCGTCATCTGCCCCGATGGCAGCGACTCGGCCATGTTCGATAACTGCCTCGAAATGCTGGTGCTCAGCGGCCGCAGCCTGCCCCACGCGATCATGATGATGATCCCCGAGCCGTGGCAAAACCACGAAAACATGAGCGCCGAAAAGAAGGCATTTTACGAATACCATCGCTGTCTCATGGAACCCTGGGACGGCCCGGCATCTATTTCCTTCACCGACGGCGTCCGCATCGGCGCCGTTTTGGACCGCAATGGCCTGCGCCCCTCCCGCTATTACGTGACCAAGGATGACCAGATCATCATGGCGTCCGAAGTCGGCGTTCTGGACATCCCGGCCGATCGCATCTTGCACAAAGGCCGCCTCCAACCGGGCCGCATGCTGCTGGTGGACACCCAGGAAGGCCGGATTGTCGCGGACGAAGAGCTGAAACACCAAATGGCCAGCGCCCAGCCGTATCGCCTGTGGCTGGATAAAGGCCTGATTCCCATCGAAGACTTGCCGGCGGCGCCGGCGATTCCCGAGCCGGATCATAAGACCATTCTGCATCGCCAACTGGCTTTCGGGTACACGTTCGAAGACGAACGCTTCGTGCTAAGCCCCATGGCTCGGGACGGCGTCGAGCCGCTCGGTTCGATGGGCACCGACACCCCGCTGGCGGTGCTATCCGACAAACCGCAGTCGCTCTACAGCTATTTCAAGCAACTGTTCGCCCAGGTCACGAACCCGCCGATCGATTACCTGCGCGAGGCCATCGTGACGTCCACGGAAACCACCCTGGGCTCCGAAAGTAATCTGCTCAAGCCGACCCCCGATAGCTGCCGGTTCATCAAGTTGCCGGCCCCTATCGTCACCAACGACGAGCTGGCCCAGTTAAAAATCCTGAAGCACCCCCACTTTAAGACGGCCGAGTTCTCCATCCTTTTCGAGGCCGCCACGGGTGGCCAAGGCATGAGCCGGGCCTTGGATGAACTTTCCAGGAAGGTGGATCAGGTCATCGCGGGCGGAGCTAACATCATCATCCTGTCCGATCGCGGCATTGACCGCCAGCAGGCGCCCATCCCCGCTCTCCTCGCGGTGGCCGGCCTGCATCATCATTTGATCCGGCAGGGAACCCGCACGCGCGTCAGCCTGGTGCTCGAATCGGGCGAACCGCGGGAAGTCCATCATTTCGCGCTGCTGATCGGTTACGGTGTCAGCGCCATTAATCCGTACCTGGCTTTCGAGACGCTCGATGACATGATCCGCGAAGGCGCGCTGGAAAACCTGGACCATGAACACGCCGTTAAGAACTACATCAAGGCCATCGTTAAAGGCGTCCTGAAAGTCATCTCGAAGATGGGCATCTCCTCCATCCAGAGCTACCGCGGAGCGCAGATCTTCGAAGCCATCGGGTTGAACCGCGAGGTGATTGACCGATATTTTACCTGGACGCCGTCCCGCGTGGAGGGCATCGGTCTCGAAACGATAGCCCAGGAGGTGTTGATGCGCCACCAGAAGGCCTTCCCGCCACGCCCGAATCCCGCTCAGGTGCTCGATTCCGGCGGCCAGTACCAGTGGCGTTACGACGGCGAGTATCACCTGTTCAATCCGGAAACCATTCATAAACTGCAGCTCGCCACCCGGAACAACGACTACCAGGTTTTCAAGGAATACTCCGCCTTGGTGAATAACCAGGCCAAACATCTTTGCACTCTGCGCGGCTTGTTTTTCTTCAAGTTCGCTCCGAACATCGTTCCCCTCGATGAAGTTGAATCGGTCGAATCCATCGTCAAACGGTTCAAGACCGGCGCCATGTCCTACGGCTCGATCAGCCAGGAAGCCCACGAAACTCTGGCCATCGCCATGAACCGCATCGGCGGCAAAAGCAACACGGGCGAAGGGGGTGAAGATCCCGCCCGCTACTTGCCCCAGCCCAACGGCGACTCCCTCAACAGCGCCATTAAACAGGTCGCCTCGGGACGCTTCGGCGTCACCAGCCATTATCTCGTCAACGCCCGCGAATTGCAGATCAAGATGGCCCAGGGCGCCAAGCCCGGCGAAGGCGGCCAACTGCCCGGCGCCAAAGTCTATCCCTGGATCGCCAAGGTGCGGCACGCCACCCCCGGCGTGGGCCTGATTTCCCCGCCGCCTCACCACGATATTTATTCCATCGAGGATCTGGCCGAGCTCATCCACGATCTGAAAAATGCCAACCATAACGCGCGCATCAGCGTGAAGCTCGTCGCCGAGGTCGGCGTGGGCACGGTCGCCGCCGGCGTCGCCAAGGCGCACGCCGATGTCGTCCTGATCAGCGGCCACGATGGCGGCACCGGCGCCTCGCCCCTGACCGCCATTAAACACACCGGCATTCCCTGGGAGTTGGGCCTGGCCGAAACCCACCAGACCCTGGTGTTGAATAACCTGCGCAGCCGCATCGTCGTCGAAGCCGACGGCCAGCTCAAGACCGGGCGCGACGTCGTCATTGCCGCGCTGCTGGGCGCCGAGGAATTCGGTTTTGCATCGGCGCCCCTGGTTACTCTGGGCTGCATCATGATGCGCGCCTGCCACAAGAACACCTGCCCGGTGGGCGTCGCCACGCAAGATCCGGTGCTGCGCAAGAAATTCGGCGGAAAACCCGAACACGTCATCCATTTCATGTACTTCATTGCCCAGGAAGTGCGCGAGTTGATGGCGCAACTGGGCTTCCGCACCTTCACCGAAATGATCGGCCGCGCCGACCTCCTCGAGGTCAAAAAGGCCATCGATCATTGGAAAGCGCGCGGCCTGGATTACTCGAATATTCTGTATCAGCCGGATGTGCCTCCCACGGTGGGCCGTTATTGCCAGATCGCGCAGGACCATGGCCTCGATTTGGCACTCGACCGCCAGATGCTTATCAAGCTCTGCGAACCGGCGCTCGCCCGCGGAGAAAAGGTTCGGGCCACCGTCCCTATCCGCAATTCCAACCGCGTCGTCGGCACCATGCTGGGCAGTGAGCTCACCCGGCGTCACGGACCGAACGGCTTGCCCGAGGACACCATCTGGCTGCACTTCAAAGGCTCGGCGGGACAGAGCTTTGGCGCTTTCATGCCCCAGGGCATCACCTTCGAGCTGGAAGGCGACTCCAATGACTACGTGGGCAAAGGACTCTCCGGCGCCAAACTCATCGTCTATCCGCCCCGCAACGCCACCTTCAAGGCGGACGAAAACATCCTGATCGGCAACGTGGCCCTCTACGGCGCCACCAGCGGCGAAGCCTACTTTAATGGCGTGGCTGGCGAGCGGTTCTGCGTTCGCAACAGCGGCGCCAACGCGGTCGTCGAAGGCATCGGCGATCACGGCTGCGAATATATGACCGGCGGCCGCGTCGTGGTCATCGGCGCCACCGGCCGCAACTTCGCCGCCGGCATGTCCGGCGGCATCGCCTACGTGCTCGATGAAGCCGGCGATTTCGCGCGGCGCTGCAACCCGGAAATGGTCATGCTGCAAAAGCTGGATGAAGCCGAGGAAGCCGAACTCGTGCGCCAGCAAATCGAACGTCACGCGCGCTATACCCACAGCGCGCGCGCCCAAAAAATCCTGGCCGATTGGCCCGCCTTCGCGCCGAAATTCGTCAAGGTCCTGCCCAAGGATTATGACCGCGTCCTGCAGTCGCTCAAAAGGGTCAAGGAAGCCGGGCTCAGCGGTGAAGAAGCCATCATGGCGGCCTTTGTGGAAAACACCCGCGACGAAGCGCGCATCGGCGGCGGATAAACCTTTTGCCTCAAATCAAAACGACCTCTTTTTGCCATGGGTAAACCGACTGGATTTCTGGAATTCCAACGCGAACTGCCGCCGGAAAGCGCGCCGCTCGAACGGATTAAAAATTGGCGGGAATTTCACCTGCATTTCCCGGACGAACAGCTCCGCCAACAAGGCGCCCGCTGCATGGACTGCGGAACCCCCTTCTGCCATACCGGCTTGCTCATCGGCGGCATGGCCTCCGGTTGCCCCATCAACAACCTGATCCCCGAATGGAACGACCTGGTCTATCGCGGCCTCTGGCGCGAAGCGCTCCTGCGCCTGCACAAAACCAATAACTTCCCCGAATTCACCGGCCGGGTCTGCCCCGCCCCATGCGAAGGCGCCTGCGTCCTGGGCATCAACGAGCCGCCCGTAACCATCAAGAGCATCGAGTGCGCCATCGTTGACAAAGGCTTTGCCGAGGGCTGGATAACGCCCCAGCCGCCGGTCCAACGCACCGGTAAAAAGGTCGCGGTCGTCGGCTCCGGCCCGGCCGGCCTGTCCTGCGCCGCCCAACTCAACCAAGCCGGCCACACCGTCACCGTGTTCGAACGCGCCGACCGCATTGGCGGCCTCCTCATGTATGGCATCCCCAACATGAAACTCGACAAGAGCGTCGTCCAGCGCCGGGTCGATCTCCTGGCCAAGGAAGGCGTCCAATTCGTCGCGAACACCGAAGTAGGCAAACAATTTCCGGTCGAAAAACTCCTGAAAGAATTTGACGCCGCGGTGCTGTGCGGTGGCGCCACCCTGCCGCGCGATCTCAAGGCCGAGGGCCGCCAGCTCAAGGGCATTTACCTGGCGGTGGATTTTCTTTCGGCGAATACGCGAAGCCTGCTGGATTCCCAGTTGGCCGATGGCAAGTTCGTTTCCGCCAAAGGCAAGGACGTGGTTATCATTGGCGGCGGCGATACCGGCACCGACTGCGTGGGCACCTCGCTCCGCCACGGCTGCAAAAGCGTGATGCAGATCGAAATCCTGCCCAAACCTTCCGACCAGCGGCCCGGGGACAACCCCTGGCCGCAATGGCCCAAAATCTTTCGCGCCGATTACGGCCAGGAGGAAGCCGCCGCCATGTACGGGGAAGATCCGCGCAAATACCGCATCACCGTGAAGAAATTCATTGGCGACAAACAGGGTCAGGTGAAGGCCGTCCGCACCGTGCTGGTGGACTGGAAACAAGACGATCAAGGCCGCTTCATCCCGCAGGAAATCCCGGGCACGGAAAACACCTATCCCGCCCAACTGGTGCTGCTGGCCATGGGATTCCTCGGTCCCGACGACTCGCTGATCGGCCAATTGGGCATCGAGCGCGACCCGCGGTCCAATATCAAAGCCGAGTACGGCAAATTCGCGACCAACCTCAAGGGCGTCTTTGCTGCTGGCGACATGCGTCGCGGCCAAAGCCTGGTGGTCTGGGCCATCAACGAAGGCCGCGCCGCCGCCCGCGAGTGCGACCGCTATCTAATGGGATCCACCGTGCTGCCGTAGGCTCAGGACTCCTGATCCCGCGCCTCATAGCCGAAACCCTCGAGGAAATCCCCCAAGCCGGGTTGCATCAGCTATGGACAAGATCGCCTTCGTCCTCGTCCTTCGTCCTTCGTCCTCGAAAAAACCCTGAATCGAGGACGAGGACGAGGGACGACGACGAGGACGAAGGATTGCGGCAGCCTTGGGAAACGCCAAGTTGAACCGGACGCTACGCCGGTGAGGCGGTGGGGTATTCCTCGCTGCGGCCATCGCCAGCCCGTTTTAGACCGGAAATCCTGCACCTCCATCGGCACCGGCCCGGGCGACTGTGCTGATCCCCGCCCAAAGCCCGCAAAAATGCTTAAAACCGGATCTTGATTGTTAAAACGGCCAGGGGCAGAGTCCCCGCATGAACAACAACGAGGAGCAATTCTCCCTAACCGGCGTCAGCCTTAAAAGCGATTCCATATCAGTATCAGTGAAACTAAAAACAACAACGAATCACTCAGGTGTTGAACCATCGAGCAGACTGCGACCGCTTCTGGCAATGGTTGCAGTTGTCCTGACATTGGCTGCAAGTTCAATTGCGACCCACGCTGGGGTCGTGGCTCACTGGACATTTGACGAGTCGAGCGGCCCGACCGCTCATGACAGTGCCGGAACCTTTAATGGCAATCTCTCGCCCAGTGGTGCTGCCTTCGTGTCCAGCGGCATCTCCGGCAATGCGATCAGTCTCAACAGAGCGTCCAACGGCTTCGTCAACATGGGCAATGTTTTGGACCTAACGTGCGGAGACTTCTCTATCGTCGCTTGGGTCAAAATGAATCCCGGAGATCGAACTGACAGCTCGGTTATTCTTGGTAAGCACGCCGCCTTCACCCGAAACGGCTACTTTTTGAATGTCCACGAAACCGGCGGGGCGTTGGTGAATGATAAGGCGGCGTTTTACGAGGGTGGCGCCGGCGTTTCACAGATC